>CAMAIG010000184.1 GCA_945835085.1 uncultured Ruminococcus sp.
ATCGCCTTCGCCGTTGACCCAGTCCGCAAGAATATTGCTTATATCTTCAAGGGATTTGTCCAGTACGGGATATATGCAGCACAGCCCGTTAGGGTGATCCATCGGGACTTTGTTCAGCTCGTATATCTGCCCGTTCCTCGCTTCGCATATGGGGCAGGTCCTCTCCACCATTGCCGAGTGCCATTCAACACGAGTAGTGAACGGATTCCGCTTTGCCGTTTCGATGACCGACTGCTGATAAGCGTGCGCAGATAAGGTGCGGGCAAGCCGCTGTGCGTTATAGTCTATCTTCTTTTTGCACCCCGGATAGACCTTGCTCCAGTCCCAGGGCTTGGCGGCAGAAGGGGAGACGTACTTCTCCAGATCCTGTGCAATCTCAAAAGCTGACTTGTTTTCAGCGATACCGCGGGCAACAATGTTTGAAACGTCTCCCTTTGAGGACCTGTAATCTCCCCATATGCGCTTGCTGAACTGCCAGTTGTCGGCGTAGACCTTGCCGCTGACAAGATTGGCGACAACATCGGGAGGAACGGAAGCCACCGAAAAGCTGAAATTCAGTCCCAGAGAAGCAAGCCAGTCCGCATTGCTTTGAGCTACCGCCTGCGAAATAGTGTTCATACTGCCGATAATGTGAGCCTGCGTGCTCGTTCTTATTTCCGCAAGATCTCGGTCAATGGATTTCTCCAGCTCTCTCAGCTGAAATTTCTTTAAGCTATCGGATACCGCCGTGTTGGGATTATTCCTTATTCCGAGAGCGGTCATTTTCTTCCGAATGGTCTTTTTAACGTCCTCGTACAGATTTTCTATGTATTTTTTGTCTGCGGCGGTCACCTCGTGAAGAGTGTGGACACCGCTGTCCAGACGTATTACTTGCTTCATTCGCTTTCAGCTCCGATATTTTTATTCTTTTGGATAGTAGGCTTCCTCCATGATCTGACGCTCCAGCGCTATCTGCCTGATCTCTTCGTCTGCTTCATCGTCGGTCATGTTCCGCCATTTTTTCAGATATGATTTCCTCGACATCGATTGGCTGCTCACCTCGGAAAGGTCGGTAGCTTTTTCTTCTGCCTCGTCCTCGGGGAGCGGATACCTGTTGATGATGTCAATGGTGTAATCGACCTCCCGGAGCTTTTCCTCGGTGTAGCGCTCTGCCGCCTTGGGATAGTAGAAAGCACCGTCCACAATGCACTTGATGATAAATTCAAGCTTCGGCTTCCATACGAGAAATTTCTCGTCGCAGCGGACTATCAGCGGCCAGTAGATAGCCTTTAGCGTTTTGCCCGACGTTACGACTCCCTGCAGATCGGACGTTGATACAACGGGCATATCTATCAGCTCGTACATGCTGTCCCGAAGCCGCCGAAGCGTGGTGTTCATGGGCTCGCTGTAATTCAGCTGTGTTTCCATGACCCCGACGCTGCCCTTGTTATCGCTTTCGCCCGAATTGGAATGAAGGTCCCAGAATGCTCCGGGAGCTATGGAGAGATCCTTTGTACTGTTGCTGTCGAGGTCCATTGCCCAGCGTATGGGGTTCATGCCCTGCTTTTCTGCGTCTATATCCGCATTTGCAAGCTTGCTGTACATTTTCTCGTATTCGTACAGGTTCATGACCTCGGATTCGCCCTGCATATCGCCCGTAAGCCCGTCGTTGATTATAACAGCGGCGGGGATATACGGGAATGCTGTTTTCTCGTCCTCGATAACGGTTTCGACAAGCTTTCCCGCACCGTCATATATGCCCTCGGTAACGTGGCAGAAGCCGTTTTCAAGCCAGTATTTTTTTTTGTGTATCCGCTGGTCGTTTGACAGCTCGGCATTGTTGAGCGAGTAGAAAGCGATTATTTTTGTAAGATTGCCGTAGCTGTCCGTATCGTATACAAATTCGAGGGACGGAACAAAGGATATTGAGATGCCGTACTGCTCGCTGAAATTGCAGAAGACAGCTATCCGCTTGCCTATGAAGCAGTCCTTTGCAGCTTTTATCAGATTGGATTTGAAATGATTGTGTTTCAGCACTTCGTTTATGTATTTCTGATATACGGTCACCTTGTCGCGGTCTGCTTCTTCGGTGCCGACAGCTTTGAGATTGACGTCGGGTGACTTGGAGAACATGAACCTTGCTTCCTTATCGATCAGCGACTTTATTAGCTTGTAGCGCATATTAGACGGAATATAGGCGCTTTCGGTGCTTACGGGAAAATCGGCGCCGTTGCTGTAGATGTTGTAATACTCGATGATCTGACCCATTTCTGCAAGAACTGCATTTCCGTACAGTCCCGACAGCTCCTCGGAGATCAGATTTCTCGGTATCCACGGTTTCAGTATTTTTCTGATAATTTCCTCTGCTATCATGTGGTATCACCCTTCTTACTGTTGTATTTTCTGTCCTTGATGTCTGCCACCGTTATGGTGTCCAGCCCATACCATATCGCGGACAGAGTGTGCGGGTCAATATTGAATTCATCGTATATGACATTGCCCTGCTTGTCTTTTTTGTATGTCAGATTGCTAAGCTCGCGAATGGTGTTTACGCAGCAGGGAGCGCATATGATCTTCTTGAAGCGCTTGACCTTTTTGACCTGGGATAATCGGTCTGTCTTGTGTGCGCCTCGCATTGTGTATCCCATGTCACGGTAATATTGAATTGCCTTAGGGTCGGCACAGTCAGCAACTATGCGATATTTCTTGAACAGCTGAAAATCCTCGTCGGCTGCGGTCTGGCTGTCTGTCATGTGATTTTTGTAATACTCCCGATAGATGTATAAGACCGTATCGTGCAGATCGACTCCCATGTTGACAACGGCATTATAGGATTCCTCGAAGCCGAAGTCCATTCCCGTTCTTATCGCAGAAGGACCCAGAGCCTGCACGGCGTCGTATACTTCCTTGTTGGTTTTCGCTACGCAGAACTGTGGCAGGACTTTCAGACCGTTTACGCCGAAATGTCCCAGTCTTGCTACTCGGTGCAAATCGGGGTCAAAAAACTGCAGACCGTCAAGCCGTTCTATGTAAGAAGCAGGGAGATAGGGGTTATCATCGGGTACGCTGTGATGATAATAGGTCTTTCCCAGCGAGATCGTCTTTTTTTCGTACAGCTCATTGTCGTCGAGGATCACCGTTTCGCTGCCGTCTGAATTAATGCACTTGAAAAATCTGCGGTATACCCAGTTGTTTGTGTCCACAGGATTGAACGTAAGAATAAAATGCATTGACATATCGGGGACTCTGACTCGTCCCTGCAGCTCTGTAAAGCCCGATGCCTTTATCTCGGCAGCCTCTTCACACCAGACGATAGAAACACCGTTTATGGACTTGACCTTTTCGGGATTGTCCATGCCCTTGAAGATGATCTTCGAGCCATTCGGGAAACGGAAGGCGAGAGGGGATTTCTGAGCGATAACCTTATTGGAGGAATACTGCGACATTCGATGACCTATTTCAAGCATACCCATATCGCTGAGTATCTCATGGAACAGACTGTAACAGGATTCGTATATCGTGCTGTAGACCTCACGCACCACTAAGCAGGTGCGCTTTTCCCGGAACAGCTTGAGAATGATCTTTAAGGCAGTGTTATAGCTCTTGGAGCTTCCGTAGCCGCCGCAGACAACATATGTTTCATGATCCCAGTCGAAAATATAATCGTAAAATCTCGGCGCGACTTCCTTATTGATCTCCTTTATCGCCATCGGGCTTGTTATCGTCCTTTCTCGTTATCGTTATGCGTATTTCATCGTCCTTATCCGAAGAAGAGAAATTATCTCTGTTCCGCTTCCAGTCGTCGGGCTTGCGGTTGTTCAGCCAGACAGCGCAGGCGGTCACATCGGGAGGGACATACTTGACCGTTTTTTCTTCCTTGACGACCTTGCCTCCGACAGAGGTCCGCTTGACTTCTACATAATCAAATCCAAGGCAGCGTTTCAGCAGTGCGTTTTCGACCTTGGTATCGACTACCTCTTTGCCCTCTCTGACAGCTTCCGCAAATTCCGGATGCAGTCCGAGCCATTTGTAGAAGGTGGTGTACGATATGCCGATGTGCTTGCAGATATCGCTGTCCTTTGCGCCGTTCCGTGCCATTCCCTCTACTATCAGCAGATTTTCGGGCGTGGACCATTTCTCATATTTGCCTTTTCCCTTGTGCGCTCCGTCCTTCGGCATATGCTCACCTCCTCGCCTTATATGCGCCTTTTCTTTCAAGCTATAGTATCTTTTGTGGATTTGTCAAGAGGTTTTGAGAAAAAAAGAAAAAAAGCAGCGGTCAGGCTGCTTTTTCGGTATCGGGTTGATGTGAGAGCAGGAATTGCGCTGTCCTCCAACAGTTGGAGAACCGAACGCTTGAAAACTGTATTAACTTGCCGGTAATTTGTCGATTGGATAAAATAATTGGCTAAACCACCGCAAAACGTGCGATTTAGCCAATAAATTAACTTGCTTGTAACACGCATCAACGCATATTCACACTTATGCGTGTTATGCGTGCATCGTCATTCCACGGA
>CAMAIG010000185.1 GCA_945835085.1 uncultured Ruminococcus sp.
CTGCTCTTGCTCTTCTGAGGTCGCCCTTTCTGTGAGGACCGTCGAGGATCATCTGATCGCCTGTGTAAGCGTGGATTGTGCTCATGATACCGGACTGGATAGGAGCGTAATCGTTGAGAGCCTTAGCCATAGGAGCGAGGCAGTTGGTTGTGCAGGAAGCAGCAGAGATGATCTGATCATCAGCTGTAAGTGTGGTGTGGTTTACATTGTAAACAATGGTCTTGAGGTCGTTGCCTGCAGGAGCAGAGATAACAACCTTCTTAGCGCCTGCGTTGATGTGAGCCATGGACTTCTCCTTGGATACATAGAAGCCTGTGCACTCGAGAACAACGTCAACGCCGATCTCACCCCAAGGAAGCTCAGCAGCGTTAGCCTTAGCGTAGATCTGAAGGGTCTTGCCGTCAACTGTGATAGTACCTGCCTCGTCATCAGCAGTTACAGTGTGAAGGTTCTCGCCGATTCTTCCGCAGTAGCCGCCCTGAGCGGTATCATACTTGAGAAGATGAGCAAGCATGGAAGGCTTTGTAAGGTCGTTGATAGCTACAACCTCATAGCCCTCTGCGCCGAACATCTGACGGAATGCAAGACGGCCGATGCGTCCGAAACCATTGATAGCAACTTTTACTGACATGATAAAGTTCCTCCTAAAGAAAATTTAATTTTCCTGCGGATAATTTCCGCATACCCGAACCGTGTCATCGGAACGGATATGGCGATTACGTTAGTAATCTGCCGTACATTATAATAATATACTATTTTTGCCTTTTTGGCAAGTGTTTTTTGAAAAAAATTTCTTTCTATTAAAAAAATTTACACATCGGTATGACATTATGTATAGTTTCAGATGAAAATATTTGTCAGGCTTGAAATTTGCGCTTATAAGCCAACTGAAATAACTGTGAAAATAAATTCGGCGGGTGCACTTATTATATACACCAAATACACACAAAATCTTATTTATTTACAAATAAGTCAAAAAAAATTACAGCAGGAGGTTGATTTTGAGTGTGCCGATGTGATATACTATATAAGTCGGATTTTGTCGGACGATCCTGCTGATTTGATAAATATACAGGGAGGCTTTTCAAATGTCAGATATAGCGGATATAGCTCTTGATACTAAGTTTCTTCACGATCTCTATGACAGATCATTCATGGCAGCTGCCGCTGTTACCACAGAGGGCAGGATAGTCTATTCAAACCCTGTTTTTTCACAGCTGAATGAAAAGATTGTTTCGGAGGTTTGCGGTGCGGCATCGGATACCCCGACTGAGAAGCTGCTCTTTTCGGGTCCTTCCTCATATCATATGTTCGTGACCCCTTATGAAG
The DNA here is from genome assembly GCA_945835085.1 of uncultured Ruminococcus sp. Taxonomy (GTDB): domain Bacteria; phylum Bacillota; class Clostridia; order Oscillospirales; family Ruminococcaceae; genus Huintestinicola. Next base: position 1,330 of record CAMAIG010000185.1, read on the forward strand.
GGTTAAGTATCGTAACTTTGTCACCCTGCGGCTCGCTTTTCGATGATTATATCCCCATGCTCAGCGCTGCCGTAAGGGACACTCTTAACAAGGTCACGAATGCTTCCGACAGAATTGATGAAAATTTTAATTCGGGAGATATCATGACCGCACTTCTTAATTCCATAGATTCTTCGCTTATGGCACTGCTTTCGGAATTTATCATTCCCGAGCATATATTTGCCCTAAGAAGCTCAAAGCCAGAGGATTTCCCTGTGGTCAGTGTTTCCGAGGGAGCGAGAAGATTTGCAGAGGAGCTTTCGGGGATAATCTCCAGCCAACCGGTTGCAATGAGTACAACGATTTCTCCGGGAATGTTTGCAAGGGTCGATCTCAAAGCGCTCATTCTCGTGTTCGCAGGCTTTATCGTTTCCTGTATGGAGGCGGAGTTCTATATGGATGCCATAAGTGTTCGCCTTGAGCGGACGGGGGAAAGCAGTATGACCTTTACGGTTTCATGCAGCAATATTACCAAAAAGCCCCAGACTCTGGTTTCATATTCATTGAGCAAAAAGCTTCCCTTTCAGCCTGAGGAGGAGCTTGCAAGGCTTATAGAGGAAAAATTCGACTGCAGGATAAAGCATTTTGTCGGCGAGGGATATATGAACACCTCGGCGGAGATACCTATGGCAGAATCCCCCTTCGGAAGCTCCGTGAAAAACTCCAAAGGAATGTTTTTCGGTTACAGCAGATTTTCCGAGACCAATATTATGTTATCCAGATTCAGACTGAATCCGAGGTATAAATTTAAATCAACAGACGAAAGGAATATTTTAAAAGATGAAAAGGATACTTAAAATAACAGCCGCATTGATGTCACTTTGTATGATTTTCTCTGCGTGCTCCAAAGACGATAGCGGCAATTCGGGAGAGGCTGCGGGTGAGTCAACAGTAAGCGAAAGCCAGTCAGTAACCACTCCCGATGACGAGCTTTCCGTAGAGGATATAACCGTTTATACGGGAAAGGAAGTTGAAAATGAAGAGGATCTTGCTATCTTCAAGTTTAACTGCACCGTTCCCGAGGGCTATAAAACTGTTGTTGACGGAGCTGAGGGAAAGAATTATGTTTCCGAGAACGGTTCTTCTATCATTGTCAAGGCACAGAACTACAAGGAGGAATTCCAGGAGCTTGCTGTTTTTGCAGACAGCGGCTGTGCGTCGATCAAGATAAACAACAGCTTCTATCAGGCAGATACGGATTTTTCCGACCCTGTTAATACCACCGTTGCGGGATTTGATGCCATCAGATACGATTACAAGGTCACAGCTTATATATATATGTACGAGGTTGACGAAAACGGTGAGTTTGTCTTTGACGAAGAGGGAAATGCCGTTCCTACCGGTGAAAAGGAAATTTACGGTGAATATGTGAACAGAGTTTATTACTTCTATTCCGACGAGGACGCTTTCTATATCATCTGCGAGTCGCCCAAGGCTGTTGCCGATGAGGAAGCTAAGATCTTCGATGAGTTTATATCCTCCGTAAGCATCACAAAGAAATAATGCCCGAAAAAATTTGCCTGCGCTATTGCAATCGGCGAAAAAATGTGGTATAATCAAAAGGTAAATATCATAAAGGCTCAGCGTTCAGAGTAATCGGCAAGGAATTCTCCCAGAGAGCGGCGGAAAGGTGCAAGCGCCGCAGGATTTCCCGATGAAGTGCGTTCGTCAGCCTGACAGCGGAAGTATGTCATGCATATGCGTATGCTGTCACGGGTTTTCCGCCGTTATACGGTCAATAAGGGCATTTTGCCGAATTGAAGTGGGACCGCGTCGGTCAGAATTATCCGCCGCCTTCAGATTTTTTTCTGAGGGCGGCTTGTTTGTTTTTGAAGGGAAAATGAATGTCCATGCAGTCGGAACATATCCTTGACGGCTTTGATATAATAAAGAAAAGACCTTTTGATGATCACGGTTCAAAGGACAGAAGGAAGACGAGCGGGAATTTTTCCCTTGGCAAAAAGGACTGTAAGAATGATTCCGAGCCGAATCATTCCGATGAGATACTTGAAAGCATTGATTTTCAGGAGAAATTTTTCAAAGGAAAGCTTTATACCTAAGAAACCAACCGAAAATTTATATAAGAGAGGGATTTTATGAGCAGCTTAGGCACTTTGATGGAGCATTTCAAAGCGGATATCGAATCTGTTAAGCAGCGTGACCCTGCGGCGAAGAATACCATGGAGATAATCTTCACATACTCGGGGCTTCATGCAGTGGCAGCTTACAGGATATCGCATTATTTTTATCAGAAACGAATGTACCTTACAGCAAGAGTTATCTCTCAGCTGGCAAGACATTTCACGGGAATAGAGATACACCCCGGAGCCAAGATAGGCAAAGGACTTTTCATCGACCACGGAATGGGAGTGGTCATCGGAGAAACCACCGAAATTGGCGACAACTGCCTGATCTATCAGGGAGTGACTCTCGGCGGAACGGGAAAGGACAGGGGAAAGCGTCACCCGACTCTCGGCAACAACGTTATGGTAGGCTCGGGGGCAAGAGTTCTCGGACCCTTCAAGGTGGGAAACAATGTTAAGATCGCCGCAAATGCCGTGGTGCTTGCAGCTATTCCCGATAATTGTACTGCTGTCGGCGTTCCCGCAAGAGTGGTCCGCTGTAACGGCAAGCCTGCCGAGGATCTTGACCAGATCCATATCCCCGACCCTGTTGCACAGGAGCTTTGCAAGATGGATATCCGCATGAGCAGGCTCGAAAAGCTTCTTGCGGAGAAAAATGCAGCCGATAAGCCTTCGGAAACACCCGAATGTCCCCCTAAGAAAACAAGGAAAAAATCTGCCCCCAAATCAGAAAAATGAAAGGATGCTTGAAAATGCAGCTTTATAATTCGCTTTCACACAAAAAAGAAGAATTCGTACCCATGACTCCCGGAAAGGTGAGTATGTACACCTGCGGTCCTACCGTTTATCATTTTGCCCATATCGGCAATCTCAGAAGCTATATCATGGAGGATGTGCTGGAGAAATATCTGCGTTTTACGGGACTTGACGTTAAGCGTGTAATGAATATAACCGACGTGGGACACCTTACAAGCGACGGCGACACAGGCGATGACAAGATGCTAAAGGGCGCAAAGCGTGAGCATAAGACCGTTATGGAGATA
>CAMAIG010000186.1 GCA_945835085.1 uncultured Ruminococcus sp.
CAATCTCGACTCTGTTAGGTAATTTCTGCAATTTGGGCATTTTTGTTCCTTTTGAGCCTGCAACCATATAATCGAAGAACTTGTCCGCATACAAGGCGCAGTATAAAAATGCAGAATAATCAGTTTTGTTCGGTACAAAGCATAGAACATCTGTTGAGCAACCACAATCAGAGAAGCAGTACAGTATTTTCTTGAAATATGGGCGAATATTTGATATAAGCACATCGCCCTTTTTGCAAGCGGTAGTCTGTTTGATTGTAGGTAGTGTGGTAGCCTGAACAGCACCTTGACGGTTTGGCTGCATATTTTCCGTGGAGTAGTAGGTATCCAAAGTCAAATCATCAATATCCACCTTATCTTTGGAGTAACCGCAGATTTCGGAGAGTGTACCCATTCGCCAGTCATCAGGCATAACCCCACCGAACGGCTCAAAATCAACGAACCAAGCCTTAAAAAGAGCCTGTGCCTGCTGCTCTAAATTTTCATTTATCTTCTTATTAAGCTCTATTTTCTCAGATAGCTTAAAATAATAATCACCTATAATCTGTTGAACATCCATTGGTGGAAGCGGAATTGTAAGTTCTTTAAGGAATTCCTTCTTAAAATGTGGAATAGTGTCTCCTACACTTGTTATCCTAATTTGTTCCTGCATTTCACGACTTCGCAATACTGCAAGAAGATATTTGTTATAAAGCACAGATGAATTGACTCTGAACGCCATCATATCCTGCGCTATACAAAAGTCTATATTCTCTGGGCAAAAGCATATTCTGCCTGGAGTTCCTTTGTTTACAAAAATAATATCACCGCTAATCGGGTGCGCACGAAACCACTTCTCGTATGTTTCTTTTGAGATATAGCGTACTTTTTCATAGACAGGATATAGATTTTCATTTCTAATACAGTTTGTGGCTATAAGAACGATTTCACACGCTTCTTCTTGTGATACCGTAGGAACAGTTTTTCCTCTATTGTCTACAATAAAATCTAATAGTTCGGGTAAAGGCTTCTGAGGAAAATCATTCCATATATTAAACTTCATACCCAATCGCTCCCAACTTCTCCCTGATTTCGTTTTCAAGCTCATGGGATTTTGCAAACATCTCCGAAAGCTCCGAGGTCAGACGCTTCATCTTCTCGTCGAACGGTTCACCGTCATCTTCCTGCTCCTCAATGCCGACATAGCGACCGGGCGTGAGAATATAGTCCTGTGCAGCGATAGCCTGAATATCAGCCACCGCACAGAAGCCCTTGATTTCTTCTAACGTGCCATTCTGGAATGCTTTGAACGTATCAGCGAGCTTTTGAATATCCTCGTCCGTGAAGTCACGGTGCTTACGGTCAACCATATAGCCCATTTTACGGGCATCAATGAACAGCGTTTTGCCTTTCTGCTTTTTGCCCTTCGTGATGAACCACAGCGTTACGGGGATAGTAACGGAGTAGAAAAGTTGTGTAGGCATAGCCACGATACCCTCAACAAGGTCGTCCTCGATGATACGCTTTCTGATCTCACCCTCACCGCTGGACTGCGTAGACAGCGCACCGTTAGCCAGAACAAGACCGATCTTGCCGTTAGGTGCAAGGTGGTGTATCATGTGCTGGATCCACGCGTAGTTAGCATTTCCTGCAGGCGGAACGCCGTACTTCCAGCGGATATCGTCCTGCAACTTGTCCTGTCCCCAGTTGGAGAGGTTGAAAGGCGGATTGGCAAGGATAAAGTCAGCCTTGAGCGTCTTGTGCAGGTCATTGAAGAATGTGTCAGCCTGATATGGTCCGAAGTCTGCGTCAATACCACGGATAGCCATATTCATCTTGGCCATTTTCCATGTGTCGGCATTGGACTCCTGCCCGTAAACAGAGATATTGCCCCTGTTACCACTATGCGCCTGAATAAATTTTGCACTCTGTACGAACATACCGCCCGAACCGCAACAAGGATCGTATACACGGCAGTTCTCAAACGGACGCAGTATCTCAACAAGAGTGCGCACCACGCTTGACGGAGTATAGAACTCACCGCCCTTAACGCCCTCGTATGCAGCAAACTGAGCGATACAGTATTCATAAGTGCGGCCGAGTAAGTCCTTGCTGTCTTCCGTGTCGGCCATATCCATGTTGGTGAATAGATCAACTACATCACCGAGAACACGCTTATCCAAATCGGGACTTGCATAGTTCTTCGGCAAAACATTCTTCAAGGTCTTGTTTTCGTCCTCGATAGCCCTCATTGCATCGTCAATGACCGAGCCGATCTCAGGAGCGTGAGCCGCGGCAGACACCACCGACCACCGAGCTTTTTCAGGTACGAAGAAGATATTGTCCATAAGGTATGCGTCAGGCTCGTCCTCAAATCCGTCACCTTCAGCAACAAGCTCGTTATAACGTTTCTCAAACGCACTTGATATGTAACGCAGGAAGATCAGTCCCACGATCACTTTTCTGTATTCGGCAGCAGGAATATGCCCCCACAAAACGCAGGCAGCGTCCCATATCTGCTTTTCAAAACCAATATTGGCGGTATTCTTTTCAGCCATAGTATTTACACCTCTTAACCCCTACGCTTATAGCAGGGTACTATCTTTTACATTATACTACAACTTACAAAAATAGTCAATTAATATACATCGAATTATCTTAACACTTCATCCGAGGTTATACAATGATTATTCATGTGCAATTTGGCTTACCATAAAGTTTGGCATATCGTAGTCGATACACTTGGCACGGCTACTTTCAACCTGTGTTCTTTATTGAGACAACATTGCTTCATCCCCTCGCAGAGCGCAAAGACTTATGATAGCTTTGCTGTCAAAAGTATCTTTGCGTTACTTCTGGAAGAAGTAACAAGACCAAAGCAAGCTTATTCAGAAGGCAGAAATGCTCTATAAACAGTGATTTACCCCCACCCCTATACTGCCGGAAAACCGAATATTTCAGATAGCTGTTTTTGTGTGTATTGCACACGAACAGCTATTGTCTTTTCCCGAAAAGGAGCTTAAAAAAGTTTCTTTTTCGGGATTTTTTATGTAAACTGCAACAAAACACGAACGGCAAAAACAGCACATTGCCAGTCGAATAATCCCTATTGCTATCAGCACCATACCCCCGGAAAATCCGCTTTTTCAGGCTCGATATTTCTGGTATTTTGTCAATTGTGCCGAACGTACATTCTGTTGTATAATGGAAGTGCGAACAAAAAGAGTGCACTCGTTCGCAGTACCTTGAAAAACAGGCAGCATCACACGGAGCTTGTGCCAAAGATACGAAGTCAGATTTTTCGATAGCTTGCATAGAACCGAAGCAGCCATACTTTGCGTATGACAATGAGGTTCTGTGTGAGATAGCGGAAAAAATGCAAGTAGATTTGGTGCAAAGCCGTCAGGCGTGCTTCGTGTGATGATGCCTCATATACCTCCACCCCGAATGTCCTTTACATATACGAAAAGTGTATGTCAGCCTTACGCTGTATCACATTTTAAAGGAGGAATTTCCAATGAGAAATCCAAACTGGGACATCTTCGGGGAAGTCAAAGAAACCGTCAGCGTTCCCTCTGCCGCAGAATATTACGGTATGAACGTACGGGGCGGTATGACTTCTTGCATTTTCCACGAGGACAGAACTCCGTCTATGAAGCTGTACGACGACCACTTCTATTGCTTCGGTTGTACCGAACACGGTGATGTTGTAAAGCTTACAGCAAGGCTGTTCGGCTTAACGCAGTATGAAGCGGCAAAAAAGCTCTGCTCTGACTTCGGTATTATCCATTCAAGAGATAAACCGATTATAAGACAGAAAATATGCGTACAAAGCCAGAGAGAAAAGGAGCAAAGGGTATTTCGCATTCTATCCGATTATTGCTCATTACTACGCAGATTTCGGACTGAATACGCTCCCAAAAGAGACAGCGAAGCTCTACACCCTTTATTCACCGAAAGCCTGACACAGCTTGAAATGTATGAGCATTTCTGTGATGTTTTTATCTCAGGCACAACAGACGAAAGAAAAGACTTTATGGAAAACTGCAAGGAGGTAATCGATTATGCAGAAAGAAGAAACAATGACTACAACACAGACACCCGTATCGCCTGCTGATGAAAATATTATCGGCTGGTTTGACGGAAAGAAAATCGACGAACTTGCTTTTTGTGAGGAATTTGTAAAGCAGTATAACTTCAAATATTTTGAAGGCTGTTTCTACAATCTTGACGGAGTACAGGAGGACGCTTATGTTGAAAGCCTTATCACAACAAAGCTGAAGGACGCAGGCGTTCGCTACGGACTTGCGAATAAAATCAAAAATCTGATGAACGCTCTCAGGCATATCTGCTTTACCGAAGATATGGAAACAGATTTAAACGAAATCCATATCCTTAACGGCACTTATCGCATTGACGGGACATTCTCTCCCGAAAAAAAGCACTGTCGCAACAGAATTAACGTCAGCTACACAGAGGAAACAGTAAAGAAAGCTGCCG
>CAMAIG010000187.1 GCA_945835085.1 uncultured Ruminococcus sp.
CTTATAAGCTCCATTATCATTTATTATCACTTCCGCTAAATACAGGCATCACCGAATTGTTCTGCCATACATAAATAGATATTACTATTATACTTGTTTTTTCATAATTTGTCAACAAGTATATTGCCGCATATTCTCCCATGCATAAATTTTGCCCTTTGCCAAGATCATCGGCAAAGGGCATTTTTCTCAGAACATAAGCTTTTTGATATTCTCGTCGGACATGAAAGTGGAGGCATTATACATTATAAGCACCTGATCGTATTCGGAAACATCAACAAGCTGATCGTAGGATATCTGGATATATCTGAGGTCGAGCATGGTTATCTCGCTGTAATGCTGTGATAGGAATGGCACGAAGCAGTGAGCGTAGCTGTCCTTGAATATGAGGAGCCTGCCGCCCTTATTGCCTGTGCGAAGCCTTATCATTGGCTGATTTGTCCCGAAAAATGTGCTGTATTTATCCTTGACATCAAGATACTCACGGAAATACATTCCCTCATGAACCGCGGGAGCCTCGTCGAAGGTGGAGGTTATTTCCACGACAGGCTCTTCTCCCCCATTGGCAGGAAGCCAGATATCAAGGGTATCGGGAGTAATGCCGTCATAAAGCACCTTTGAGAAGAAGGTGCCCCTAAAATTCTCCCCAGCGTGCTCGATATCATAATCGTCCTCGGTGAGAGGTGTGAAATTCATGCGCTTTGATGCGGCTGTATAGGCAAGAAATGCACCCTTCGTTGTCCAGTGATGGTCTGTGCGGTAATAGATATAATCGCTGCTGTTTGCACTCAGCACGGAATACACATCTATGGGCACGGTGCAGTCGGAAAGCTCGCTGTATATATCACCGATAAACGCCTGCTGATCGGGATTAGGAGCATTTGCGGGAAGCTCGGAACTGTATATCTCTGCCTGTGTGGGGACTATCATAAGATATGGCTTCACGTTATTTTTTTCGGCAAAGGTCCTGATGCCCTTCACGCTTTTGGAAATTATTTCTTCCTTAGGCTCTGCTATTTTTTCCACAAGCCTGTCCTTCAGGATATAGATATTGTTGCTCTCCTTTTTTCCCGAAAGAAGCTCCGTAACGGTCTTTAAGGTGACCCAGCTGTCATGTCCCGCAAAATGGTCGGAGATATAGGTTTCCACTCCCGATGTAAAGCTTCCGTTATACACTTTTTTTGCTGTAAAATCGGGAAACTCTGCAAGCTTGCCGTTTCTCGTTTCGGAAAATTCCTGCTTTTCGGAAAAGGCTGTAACTGCACCTATTGCTATTATCACGCCGAAGAATATAATAACCGTTATCGTAGACAGCAGTGCATTGAAATACTTTTCCGCTGCAGCTTCACGGCGGGCAGTCCGTTTTATCATATTGTTCTTATCGGTCTTTTTGCCCTTTTTTCTGTTTTTACCCATATTCTCACCTCACCCATCAAAATCTGAAATACAGAAACGGATTATATGTGGCACCCACAAGATATGAGGTGCAGAGTATCAGTCCGCCCACCTTAATAACAGATGCCGCAACTGCTGCAAAACGCTTGTTTTTTTCCGTAACGTGCTTTATGAGAGCGTCGCCAAGACCTCCCGAAATGAGTATGCACAGGGTAAATATCACAGAGTTTGATACAAGTGTATACTTTGCAAAGCTGTCTATGGCAGCTCCTCCTCCGCCGAACATTGCAGCGATAAATCTGCCTGCGTCTGCGAGGGTATCGGTATCGAAAAGCACCCATCCGAACACTGCCGCAAGGAAGGTATATACTATTCTTACCCCCGAAGGCAGCTTTTCAAGCACCTTGCCAAAGCCAATGCGCTCGATTATTATAAGCAGTCCGAAATACAGTCCCCATAGGACGAAATTCCAGCTTGCTCCATGCCATAGACCCGTAAGCGCCCAGACTATCAGAAGATTACGGAGGGTTTTGAGCGTCCCTCCCCTGTTGCCCCCAAGAGGGATATATACATAGGATCTGAACCAGCTGCCAAGAGTTATATGCCATCTTCTCCAGAATTCACTTACGCTCTTTGAGATATATGGGTGGTCGAAGTTTATGGGAAATTCAAAGCCCAGCATTCGTCCAAGACCTATTGCCATATCCGAATATCCCGAGAAATCAAAATAAATCTGGAAGGTAAATGCAAGTATGCCTATCCATGCGGTAGCTGCGGAGATATTGCCGTAATCCATTGCCTTTATCTCTGTCCAGACTGCACCGATATTATTTGCAAGAATGACCTTCTTTGCAAGTCCCTTGATGAACATTCCGATGCCCGAGTTTATCTTTGTAAGGTTGACAGTTCTTTTCTCAAGCTCCCCCGCAACGTGTTCATAACGGACTATGGGTCCTGCCACTATCTGAGGGAAAAGAGATACATATGACGAAAAATTCAGAAAGCTTTTCTGAACGGATATATTTCTCAGGTAAAGGTCAATGGTATAGGACATGGACTGGAATGTGAAAAAGGATATTCCGATGGGAAGGTCAACTCTTTTTTCGCTCAGTCCGAAGGGAGCTATGCCGTTGAGTGCCTTATTTACAAGAAGCACGGGATTTGAAAGCTTCAGTCCCGTTAATGCATTGACGCTGTCAAAAATAAAGTCACTGTACTTAAACACCGCAAGGAGTCCAACATTCATGCATATTGAAACTATCAGACAAGCCTTGCGCTTTTTGTTGTCATCGTCGTATTTCGCCATGAGCCTTCCTGCGGTATAGTCGATGAGAGTTGAAAACAGCATTATCACCACATAAAAGGGCTCGCCCCAGGCATAAAACAGTATGCCCGTTAAAAATATTATAAGATTGCGAAGCTTAGGCCCCGCAAAAAAATGCAGCAGTATTACTGTCGGAAAAAAGAAATAGAGAAATGTGAGTTCCGAAAATACCAACCGAAAAACATCCTTTCATCATAAAAAAAGCTCACGGGTCACCGAAACAAGCTCTTCGGGAGTGAGCATTGTATTGAGAATATCCGCAAGGGCATTTGTTGTCATAAGCTCGGGAAGGTCAAAATGAGCAAGGAGCTGCTGCCTTCGCTTTGAGCTGTCGGGAGCGCCCGAATAGCCAAGCTCATACAGGAGAAGCTTGTCTATGCCGCCCTTCTGCTCTCCCTCCGAAGGAATTATCCCCGCCTTTTCAAAGGCTTCCAAAAGCACACTTTCGCTCATTCCCTCAACACCCAGCTTCCCCTCCTTTGAAGGGGAAGCCTTGCGGCGTTCCTTGCCGAAAATATCGGGGATATATACATTTGTAATTTTGCCGCCCGTTACCGAGCCTTTTATAAATCTGCGTATCTTGAAGCCTGCACTGTCACTGTCGGTCAGGATTATTATACCCTTTTTTTCCGCATAATGACGGATAATTTTCATTTTTTCCCTGTCCTTGAACACTCCGAAGCCGTCTGTGCAGATTATCACGGCATTTATCACCGAGGACAGCTTTATCTTGTCATACTTGCCCTCAACTATGACTGCCTGGTCTATGTTAAGCAGAATTATCAGTCCCTTGCAAACATTTTAACTATGGCTTTTTCAAGAATGATCTCAGGTGAGCCTGCTCCCGATTTCATATCCGTATCTGCCCGAAGAAGTATCTCCATGCACCGTCTGAGATGTGCGGCACTTGTCCTCCTTACAGATGAAAAAGCATTCTTTACACGAAATTCCACAGCCTTTGAGTATCCGAAATCCTTCATGGTTTCCTGTACGCCGTGGTTATAGTCAAGAGAAAGACGTGCCCTGTAAAGGTCGTTCATGCTTCCTGTAAGCACATAGAGAAGATAAATGGGGTCATTGCGGTTGTCGATAAGCTCACGGTAAAGCTCCATTGCACGTCCGAGATTGCCCGCTGCCGCTGCGTCTGCAAGATTATATGCCTTTGCGTCGCTGTTTTCGGGGGTGAGCATCATGACCGTTTCGGCAGTTATGACAGCGCCGTTTGCATAGGAGGAAAGCTTGTGTATCTCCCCCATTATCATGTTCATATCCCCGCTGCAGCGTTCCCAGAGAAGCCCTGCGGCTCTTTCGTCCATGGGGCTTCCAAGTTTATGAGCCTTTGCACACATGGCTTTAACGGCTTCGCCCCGTGATTTGAGGGGTATTTCACAGACCGTTCCCTTTTTTGCGATAAGGTCTATGAGCTTTTTGTTTTTTGCGGTAGGATATTTTTTTCCTCCGCAAACGTCAACATTTGCAGTGTAAAATATAAGCACTGTGGTGTCGGGAAGATTTGAAACCGTTTCTGTAAGCAGCTTCATGCGGCTCTCACTGAGCTTTTCCGATTCAAGGTCAAGATCGCATACGGTCACGCAAAGGGCAGGTGCAAACATAGGAAGGGCTTCGCAAACCTCGCTTATCTCCTCCACATTTATATCCTTGCCCTGGTATTCATGGAGATTATAAGCTTCGTCGCCGCTCTGAACTATTTTTTTCACCATTGCCTGCCTGTATTGGGAAACGCTG
>CAMAIG010000188.1 GCA_945835085.1 uncultured Ruminococcus sp.
ATCACACCGGAAATGAAGACAGTTGCCGAAAAGGAATATTCGGATGCTGAAACAATAAGAAAAAAGGTGTCCGAAGGCTGTGTGGCAATTCCCGCCAATATCAATCATAAATCTCTGTCACCCGAGGGTATAGGCAGCGGACTTCGCACAAAGATCAATGTAAATCTTGGTATTTCGGGGGATCGTGCCGATTATTCCTGTGAGCTTGAAAAGGTTAAAATGTCGCTCAAATACGGTGCAGAGGCAATAATGGACCTTAGCAATTACGGCAAGACAAACACCTTCCGCAGGCAGCTTATCGAAATGTCTACGGCAATGATCGGTACCGTGCCCATGTATGACGCAATAGGATATCTTGAAAAGGATCTTCTTGATATCACTGCTTCCGACTTTCTCCGTGTTGTTGAAGCCCATGCAAAAGAGGGCGTGGACTTTATGACTATCCACGCAGGAATAAACAAGAGGGCGGTGGAAGCCTTCAGAAGAGATAAAAGAAAGATGAACATCGTTTCCCGTGGCGGTTCGCTTCTGTTTGCCTGGATGGCTATGACAGGGAATGAAAATCCTTTCTTTGAATACTACGATGATGTTCTTGATATTCTCCGTGAATATGACGTGACGATAAGCCTTGGCGATGCCCTTCGTCCCGGCTGTATTGATGATGCGACCGATGCAGGGCAGATAAGCGAGCTTATCGAGCTTGGTCATCTCACCGAAAGGGCATGGGCAAAGGACGTCCAGGTTATGGTAGAAGGCCCCGGACATATGGCTATGAATGAGATCGCTGCAAATATGACTCTCCAGAAGAGAATTTGCCACAATGCTCCTTTTTATGTCCTCGGACCTCTTGTAACGGATATCTTCCCGGGCTATGACCATATTACAAGTGCTATCGGCGGGGCTATTGCTGCTGCAAGCGGAGCGGATTTCCTCTGCTATGTAACTCCTGCTGAGCATCTCAGACTTCCCGATGTCAATGACGTTAAGGAGGGAATAATGGCAAGCAAGATCGCCGCTCATGCCGCTGATATCGCAAAGGGTGTGCCTCATGCAAGAGATCTTGATAATAAGATGGCAGATGCTCGTCATAAGGTGGATTGGGAGGAAATGTTCTCTATTGCTGCCGACAGCGAAAAAGCACGTTCTTATTTTGAAAGCACTCCCCCTGCAGACCGCCACACCTGTTCCATGTGCGGAAAAATGTGTGCTGTTCGTACTACAAACATGATCTTAGAAGGCAAGGAAGTAAAATTCTGCACCGAAAAGTAAAGGGATAGTTCAAATGAATATTTCAGAAGTGCTGCTGTATGGTGTCACCTGCAGCAGATATGATCGGATACCCTTGGAAAAACAGGTTGAGGCTGCTGTCAAGGGCGGGGCTGAAATGATACAGCTCAGAGAAAAGGGCATTAGTCTTGAGGAATATGTCATCAAAGCTAAGCGGATATTGGAGATAACCCGAAAAATGGGAGCGCTCCTTATCATTAATGACAGCATTGAAGCGGCTTGTTTATCGGGGGCTGACGGAGTACATCTGGGACAGTCTGACGGTGACCCGGAAGCTGCAAGAAAAATTCTTGGGAAGAATGCGGTCATCGGAGTTACCGCAAAAACACCCGAACAGGCGTTATCGGCTCAGGAAAAGGGTGCAGATTATCTGGGAAGCGGTGCAATGTTTGTTTCGCCAACGAAACCTGACGCTGTGGCTCTGACTGTTTCCGAGCTTTCGGATATATGCAGTGCTGTTAAGATACCTGTTTTTGCAATTGGGGGCATCACTTCCGAAAATGCAAAAGCCTTATGCGGTTCGGGAATAAGCGGGATTGCGGTAGTTTCTTCCCTTTTCGGAGCAGACAATACAGAGGAAATTACAGCAAATGCTGTAAAGCTGAGGACTGCGGCTGCAGAGTGTGTAAATGATTGAAAACGTAAAAAAAGTATTATCCGTTGCAGGCTCCGATTCCTGCGGCGGGGCAGGCATACAGGCGGATATAAAAACCATATCTGCATTCAGACAGTATGCAATGACTGTTGTTACAGCTGTGACCGCTCAGAATTCTCTCGGAGTAAGGCTTGTTAATGCTGTTTGCCCTGAAATGGTAAGGACACAGCTTGAATGCATTTTTGAAGATATGTTTCCCGACGCTGTTAAGACGGGAATGCTTCTTAACGGCAGCAATGTAAATATTACTGCCGATATAATAAAAGAGTATAAGGCTCAGAATGTTGTCTGCGATACTGTTATTATGTCAACAAGCGGAAAGCCGCTTATTGAAGATGACGGGCTTGATATCTTTGTGAAAATGCTGATGCCCCTTGCAGACGTTATAACGCCAAATATTCCCGAAGCGCAGAAGCTTTGCGGAATGAAGATAGACACTGTAAAGGATATGGAAAATGCCTGCACTGTACTTTCGGGTATGGTCAAAGGAGCCGTGCTTATCAAGGGAGGGCATCTTGATGGCGAGGCTGTTGATATCCTTTACACTGACGGGAAATTCCATTATTTTTCAAGTAAGCGAATTGATAATAAAAATACTCACGGCACCGGCTGTACTCTTTCCGCTGCAATTGCCTGCGGGTTGGCTGAAGGTCTGGGAGCAGCCGACGCTGTAAAAAAAGCTAAGGATTACATTACAAAGGCTATCGGAAATAAGCTGGAGCTTGGTCATGGCTACGGTCCCTTGTGGCATTTTTAAAAAAATTTCCATTTTCTTGAAAAAATATATAGCGCCCGATTGTATATATATCAGAAAAGAAACGGGAGGGATATAATGCACCGAAAAAATATGACAGCAGTATATTCCGTTTCTCATTTTTTTGTAGACCTTGCCTGTGCTTTTCTGATTTTCAGATACATAGCTTATTCGGATAACGTTTTGCAGCTTGTTCTTTTATATAATTTCTGTGCCTTTGCCCTTCAGATGCCTATTGGGATACTTGCAGACAGATTTGGAAGGGGACACGCTATTGCGGCGATAGGCTGCGGTATTATTGCTGCGGCATATCTTACAGCTTTGCTTAATGCCCCGCTTGTTTCTGTTTTGGCTGCAGGGATTGGAAATGCGATGTTTCATATAGGCGGGGGAGTATATGTTCTTGATGAATATGATGACTGCGGCGCTTTGGGTGTGTTTGTTTCTCCCGGAGCAGTGGGGCTGTATCTCGGAACGGTGCTTGGCAGGGAAAGCATTTCTTCCCTTATACCGGTATTGCCGCTGCTTTTTTGTGCTGTGAGCATTGTCATGGTGTCAAAGCTTATCAGCCCTGAGGACAGGTGGGGAAGATCATCGTATAACATTGCTTTAAGTATAGACTGCCGAAAGCTTATACTTCCTGCCCTACTATTTTTTGCGGTCGTGTGCATAAGAAGCTTCGGGGGCTTTGCAATGAGCTTTGAATGGAAAAGCGGATTTGTCCCGGGGCTTATGGCTGTTTTGGCAACTGCAGGAGGAAAGGCAGCGGGTGGCTTTTTCTCGGACAGGCTCGGTATGCTGTTAGCGTCGATCATATCAATGGCAGCGGCAGCGCTGTTGTTTATTCTTTCGGCAAATATTATATCGGGGCTGTTGGCACTGTTCTTTTTCAATATGTCTATGCCTATCACATTAAGAGCGGCAAAGGAGCTTTTTAATGACAGAAGAGGATTTTCCTTCGGACTGCTGACCTTTGCTTTATTTATCGGATACATTCCTTTTTGCATTGGAAACGAAAGACCTGAGTCAGAACCTGTTCAGATGAGTGTACTTTGTGTGATCTCGGCTGTATTGCTTTGCTTAGGACTTCGTTTTTCAAAAATCAAGGTGAAAAAATATGACTGAGATCATTATCGGATCAATGCTTGCTTCGTTATTGCTCACAATAATTCTGGAGCTTGCTTTTGCATTGATATGGGGTGTAAGGCAAAAACGTGACCTGATAGTAAATGTTCTTTGCAATACTCTTACAAATCCCGTTGTAAGCTGTATTTATTATTACTGCTATTTTGTTTTGGGTTTGAGCGGAGCGGGAAGAGTTGTTGCCCTGATTTTGCTTGAAATATCGGCTGTTCTGACAGAATGGCTAATATATAAGAAAAAAACAGATATTAACAGACCGATGCTTTTTTCTCTGGGAGCAAACGGATTTTCATATTTTACCGGGCTGCTCATCAGTCTGATAATGTAACATATCTCTGTTTTTTTGAAAATTAATTATATGAAAGTGAGGCTTTTTTATGAAAAAGATTAGAAAACTGATTTCTGCTGCAGCAGTGTGCCTTGCACTTATGTCTGCATTGCCTGTTAATGTCTGTGCAGATGTTATAATGGTGCCCGAGGTCAGTGAGATAGCTCTGGATCCATTTGTAATGGAAAGTGTCTTTATTGAAAATAGGTATTATAAAGTTATCAAAGATTGTAATGTTATGAGTTCTCCCGTAAGCAATGAAGCTGTTCATGAAGCAAAGAAGGGAGAGCAGTTT
>CAMAIG010000189.1 GCA_945835085.1 uncultured Ruminococcus sp.
AAATGCCGCAGAAAAATATCGGAAAGGTAGTCCAGATAATCGGAGCCGTAGTAGATATCCGTTTTGAAAAGGAAAACCTTCCGAATCTTCTCAATGCCATAGAAATAGAGCTTAACGGCGGCAAGCTGGTATGCGAGGTAGCACAGCATATCGGCGACGACATTGTAAGATGTATAGCAATGTCCTCCACCGACGGACTTGTAAGAGGAGTAGACGCCGTAGATACAGGCTCTCCTATCACAGTGCCCGTAGGAAAGCAGACGCTGGGAAGAATATTCAACCTTCTGGGAGAGCCGGTAGACAACGAGCCTGCTCCCGAAACCGAAGAAAGATGGGCTATCCACCGTGAAGCACCGTCCTATGAAGAGCAGACCGCATCAAACGAGGTCCTTGAAACGGGAATAAAGGTTATTGACCTTATCTGTCCCTATCTCAAGGGCGGAAAGATCGGACTTTTCGGCGGTGCGGGCGTAGGAAAGACCGTTCTTATCCAGGAGCTTATCAATAACGTAGCAAACCAGCACGGCGGTATCTCCGTATTCACAGGAGTAGGAGAGAGGACCCGTGAGGGAAATGACCTTTACAACGAAATGAAGGAATCGGGAGTAATCGACAAGACCGTTCTTGTATACGGTCAGATGAACGAGCCTCCCGGAGCAAGAATGAGAGTAGGACTTTCGGGACTTACAATGGCGGAGTATTTCCGTGATGTAGAGGGACAGGACGTTCTCCTTTTCATCGACAATATCTTCCGTTTCACCCAGGCAGGATCGGAGGTATCCGCACTTCTGGGACGTATGCCCTCCGCCGTTGGATACCAGCCCACGCTTGCAACGGAAATGGGCGCACTCCAGGAGAGAATAACCTCCACAAACAAGGGCTCCATCACATCGGTACAGGCAGTATATGTGCCTGCCGATGACCTTACAGACCCCGCACCTGCAACGACCTTCGCCCATCTTGATGCAACTACCGTACTTTCAAGAAGCATATCCTCACTGGGAATATACCCCGCAGTAGACCCGCTGGATTCCACATCGAGAATACTGACTCCCGAGATCGTAGGCCATGAGCATTACGAAACCGCAAGAGCAGTGCAGAATATACTCCAGAGATATACGGAGCTTCAGGATATCATCGCCATCATGGGCATGGACGAGCTTTCCGACGAGGATAAGCTCACCGTATCCAGAGCGAGAAAGATACAGCGATTCCTGTCGCAGCCCTTCCATGTAGCAGAGCAGTTCACAGGAATGGAAGGAAAGTACGTTCCCATCAAGGAAACGATACGAGGCTTCAAGGAGATCATCGAGGGAATGCACGACGACCTTCCCGAATCAGCGTTCCTGTTTGTAGGAACCATCGACGACGCCGTAGAAAAAGCGAAGCAGTCGGGCAACTGATCTAAGGAGGCGTTAAAGAGTGGCAGCACCCTTCCGATTAACGGTAATAACCCCCGAAAAGACCTTTTACGACGGTGAAACCACCCAGATAATAGTCCGCACCACCGAGGGCGACATAGGAATACTTGCGAATCATATAAGTCTTGTAGCAAGCCTTCCCTCAGGACCGCTCAGAGTAATGACAGAGGACGGCACATACCGTACGGCAGCCGTATCCTCGGGACTTATCAAGGTCGGCGGCAACAAGGTAAACATCTTTGCCGACGCCGTTGAATGGGCAGATGAGATAGACATTGAATGGGCAAAGCGCTCCGAGGAGGACGCAAAGGCACGGATAGAAGCAAAGAAGAGCGAGAAGGATCTTGATCTTGCGGAGCTGAAGCTAAAGCGAGCACTGAACCGAATCAATGTTCACAACAGCATACTGAAATAATAAAAAGGCTGATGCAGCTTGTTAGCTGTATCAGCCTTCTTCTGTCGAAAAAGAGTACAAAAAAAAGAAAATCTGCACAAATAAAGTCCACCTAAAAGTTTCGTCCACCTTTTCCAAAGGTGGCAGGGGTCAAGGGGGCAGCGCCCCTTGTCGCCGTCCGCAGACGGCGAAATCCCCTTTATGCTTCAAGAACGGAGCAAGGGGTGAGAAATGCGACAGCATTTCGAGGGGAGGCGAACAAGACCGCCTCCCCTTTTAACTTATCCCCATAAAACCTACTTTCAAAAACGTGCCGGTGGCACGTTTTTGACAAAGCAAATATTATGCAGGGTTGTGCAGAATGTTTGCTATTCATTTATCAACAGACTGCGAACTGAAACGCTATCTCTTGAAGTATCAGCCATATCTTTATCGAAAAAAGTTATTCTGCTCCCTATCGGTTTAGTCACATTGCCATAAAACGTTCAAATGCTTGACAAACTGCGTAAATATGTGTATAATATATGATTAGTCAAACAGAACGAAAATGATCGGGAGCTGCTATATGAAAACGATAACAATAGAGTTATATCCATTGGTTTTCTTCATTCTCGGAATAGTGTCCGTCTTTCTGACAGGCTTTACAGCACTGATAAAATTCCATATCGGAAAGCTGAAGCCCCTGCTTATCCGAATGGAGCTGTATACCGTAATAATGCTTATGACAATGGGGCTTACCTATGTCTTTGACGGCATGGCAGGAAAAACGGGCTATGCAGTGGTATTGATAACAAATACCTGCTGCCTGTTCATGAACTGCCTGATAGTATTCTGCTTCAATGAATACCTGACCATACTTTTCATGAGCAAGGGACATTTCAAGGAGCTGCCGAAGCCCCTGAAAGCAGGCTATATACTCACGTCCCTATGGATAATGTATCTGTGCATATCCATGTTCACGGGTCAGAGCTTCACCATAGATGAAAACAACCTCTATCAGATAGGTGACCTGTACTTTCTGTCGGATGTATTTGCCGCTATCATCATATCCGTCCAGATGTGCTTTATAATCGCATACAGACAGCATATCAGCAAAAAGCTGGGAGAATTCCTTGTTGCCGCCTGTATGTTCCTGATGCTTTCCTCTGTGATACATATAATAACAGCAGATGATTTTATAACCCAGGCAGCGCTGTTCAGCGTGCTGGCGTCCCTTTTCGGCTTCACGCTCATGGAGCAGAATGAGGAGCTGCATAAAGCGGCATATACAGACCCCCGGTCAGGCCTGCCCAATGCATACGGATTTATTTACGAGATCGACTGTAAGATACGCAAGGGCACCGCAAAAAACTTCGATGCCTTCTATATCGAAGCAGACAGCACCGGCATAATAAAAAATTCATACGGAAAGGAGCAGTATGACGAGCTGCTTCAGAAATACTGTGAATTTTTCTGTGCATGGAAGAATAAGAACGAGATATTCGGCATACTTGGAGGAAACTTCTTCCTTGCCCTTGTGGAGCGCAGCCGAACAGAGGAATTTATAAAGCACCTTGTAGACGTTCCCCTTGAAATAAGCATAAATGACGAAAATGTCACCGTGCACATCGGTGCAGTAGCAGGCGGCTATGAGATACAGGAAAACACCAAAATAGGCGGCGTAGTTATGATAAAAATAACCACAGCCATTACATACGCAAAGAGTGTTGCTAAAAAGACAGTGGCTTTCCTCGATGATGAAACCGAAAGGAAGATAAACGAGGAAAAGGCAATGATGGACGCTATCCATGAAGGACTGAAAAACGAGGAATTCGAGCCGTTCTATCAGCCCAAGGTCAACACGGAAAGCTATACCCTATGCGGAAGTGAAGCGCTGGTGCGCTGGAGAAGGGACGGGGAGCTTATCCCGCCCATGAAGTTCATTCCGCTGATAGAAAAATCGGGACTTATCTGTGTGCTGGATTTTTATATGCTTGACCGTGTCTGCAAGGATATGCGTGAATGGCTTGACAAAGGGCTTACTCCCCCATGCGTTTCCGTAAACTTTTCCAGAAAAAACCTCAGCAATCCCGAGTTTACGAAGGAAATATACGACACACTGAAAAAATATGATATCCCTCCCACGCATATCCAGGTCGAGGTAACGGAAACCATAGACGAGTATCCTCTTTCGGCGCTCAGAGCGGCGGTGGATTCCCTTCACGGTTACGGCATATCGGTAGCCATAGACGATTTCGGAACGGGCAGCTCCTCCATAAGCCTGCTCAAGGAGATAACCTTTGATGTGCTGAAAATTGACAAGACCTTCATTGATTTCAAGGACGAAAAGGAAAAGAAGCTTCTGTCCTACATAATAGAGATGTCCAAGGCAATAAATTTAAGCGTAATAGCCGAAGGCGTCGAGGATATAGATCATGTACATATCCTGCAGGGCATGGACTGTGCAGATATCCAGGGCTTTGTATTTGACAAGCCTCTTGAAAAATCGGAGTATGAGAAAAGGATAGAAAAGAGAGAATATTCACTGCAAATGATATCGACCTGAAAACACGTCCAATAAAAACAGATTACGGGCTGCTGCCTTTTTTGAAAAACTCAGGTAATTCCATAAAAG
>CAMAIG010000190.1 GCA_945835085.1 uncultured Ruminococcus sp.
TTCAGATCTCGTAAAAACCTGCGGAAGTATCCGCACCGCAGGACAAACAGCAAATAAACTGCTTGTGAGGCTGACGATAAATGAAAAAAATTCTCGCTGTAATAATGGCTGCAATGCTTGCAGTTCTTACCCTTACCGCCTGCAAAAAGGAGGAGGAACCTGCTGCCGACGGCTACAGAGGCGTGCTTACAAAGGTCCGTCTTGGTATGCCTATGAGCAAGATTATCGCTCTTAATTCCGATGCGGGGGAAATGTATTATGAAAGCGACACCGAGCTTTGGTGCATCAATAATGACACCGATCTTATGGAAGTGAGCAGGCTAATTCCCGAGGGGGATCAGTTCTATTATACGGACGATTCGCTGATATCATATCATTTCAAGTTTGATGAAAGCGATCAGGAATACTATCTCACGGGTTATATTGAGGAGATACCCTGCAAGATCTCCCGTGAAACCGCAGAGTCCTATTATGAAAGCAAGAAGGAACGCCTTATCGCAAAATACTCCGCCGACAAGGAGACCGTCACCACCACCATGGTTGGCACGGAGGGCGTTGATCTTAATCTTGAATACACCACTGTCATGACCCTTTCAAGCTTTGAGGTCACCTTCAAAATGCAGCTTACCTACGACACTGTTGACGGTGTGGAGGATTATTACGGCACATATTTCAGCATTGAGGTCAACGAACTGAAGAACAAGACCGCTGTTGAGGTAAAAGAAGAAAAGAAATAATTAAAATGGGTACCGTGCAGCTGCACTGTGCCCATTATTTAAAGTGAGGAAATGATATGAACAACTGCTACGATAACAGAGAACTCAGCTGGCTCAAATTCAATATGCGTGTGCTGGAGGAAGCAAGGGACAGCAATGTTCCCCTGTGTGAGCGTCTGCTTTTTTCGGGGATATATCAGTCAAACCTGGACGAGTTTTTCATGATAAGAGTTGGCTCTCTCTATGACAGGACCCTTGTTGATGACTGCGAGGCTGACAACAAGACAGGCATGACCCCCAAGGAGCAGCTGAGGGAGATATATAAGCGGGTAAACGCTCTTGTGCCCATAAAGGACGAGGCTTATTTTGAAATAATGAAGGAGCTTGGCAGTGCAGGTGTGGAGCACGTTAAGATATCCTCTCTGACCCCTGCGGAGGAGGAGTATCTTAAAGCGTATTTCAATTCAGAGATACGTCCCATCGTTTCTCCCCAGGTAGTAGACAAGCGGCACCCTTTTCCTTTTCTTAAAAACAAGGATGTTTATGCAGTAACACATCTTGAATCGAAAAGCTCCGTTAAGCTCGGCATCATTCCCGTCAGCGGAAGCTTTCCTAAGATAATCACTCTCCCTCATAAGAGCAAGCTGAGATTTCTCACTGCCGAGGAGGTCATTCTCCACTACTGCGGGCTTGTTTTTGAAAATTACCGCATTCTGGGCAAGGCTCTTATCAGGATCACAAGAAATGCCGATATCAACATGGAGGAAGCCCTTTACGACCATGATGTCGACCTCAGGCAGGTAATGGAGGAGCTTCTCAAAAAGCGCAAGAAGCTTTCTCCCGTAAGGCTTGAGCTGTCGGGTGACCCGGGAGCAGAGGCGATAAAGTTCCTTTGCAGAAATCTGGAGCTTTCCGAGCATCAGATATCCATTAACCAGGCTCCTCTCGATATGTCCTTTGTATATTCCCTCAGAAACAGGATAGAGAAGGCTCACCCCGAGCTTTTCTATCCCCAGGTATCTCCCAGAAAGCCTGCGGAGCTGGCTTCGGGAATGCCCGTAATTCCTCAGGTTTTAAAGCGTGATGTGCTGCTTTCCTATCCCTATGAAAGCATACGCCCGTTTATTGCCCTTCTTATCGAAGCGGGAAACGACCCCGACGTTATTTCCATAAAGATAACCCTTTACCGTGTTGCTTCCAATTCAAAGATAGTTGAGGCACTTATTAATGCAGCCGAAAACGGCAAGGAGGTTTTCGTCCTTGTTGAGCTGAGGGCACGTTTCGATGAGGAAAACAACATTGAATGGTCCAAGCGACTTGAAAGAGCAGGCTGCAAGGTTATGTACGGTCCCGAAAGCCTGAAGGTGCATTCAAAGCTCATGCTCATAACCCGCAAAAACGGAAGCGAGATACAGTATATCACCCAGATAGGCACGGGTAATTACAACGAAAAGACCTCCGAGCTTTATACCGACCTTTCCCTTCTCACCGCCGACCCCAATATCGGAGCGGAGGCAGGCACCGTTTTCAATGCGCTGTCCCTGGGAAATCTCGTTGAGAACAGCACTCACCTTATGGTAGCGCCCCTTTCTCTCCAGAACAAGGTCATTGAGCTTATCGACAGGGAAATAGCTGCTGCAGAATGCGGCGAAGAAGCATACATTGGACTGAAGCTTAATTCCCTTACAGACAAGGTGCTTATTGACAAGCTTATCGAGGCAAGCTGTGCGGGCGTTAAGATAGAGATGGTCATCAGAGGAATATGCTGCCTTATCGCAGGAGTGGAAGGACGCACCGAAAACATTACTGTACGAAGCATTGTAGGCAGATATCTTGAGCATTCAAGAATATACATATTCGGAACAGGCAGCAGGCAGAAGGTCTACATTTCCTCTGCGGATTTCATGACAAGAAATACTATCCGACGGGTTGAGGTGGCTGCTCCCATTTATTCTCCCCGAATAAGACAGCGGGTGCTTGATATTTTCGGGATAATGCTTGCCGACAACGTGAAGGCACGCATTCAGCGCCCCGACGGAATATATGAGCGTATCCCATTAAAGGGTGAGGCTCTCAATGCCCAGGAGTATTTTATAGAACGTGCTGCGGAAAATGCCGAAAAAGCCGCCGAGCAGAAGCCTGTAAAGGTCAAGGTCAGAAAAAGAAAACAATCATAATTGCAAAAACCTCGTATGAAAGTATACCCAACTTTCATACGAGGTTTATGTTTGATGCCATAATAATGTGCATTGATATTATTAGTATCATTTTGCTTCAAAACTAACGTTACCGAGCCGCAAAACGAAAGATTTTTGTTATTATACCAACGAGTTGGCTTCGGCAGCCTGCCGAATGTATTTATACGGTTACTTCCTCAGCTGTTTCGATAGTGGTGTCGATACCGTTTATCTTTACGCTGGGGTCGTCAAGGTCGATAATAAGGCATTTTCTTCCCTGTATCACCGAGGTCCTTACCTTATCGGTGGCGTCCTTGCTGATATTAACGGTTATCTCCGAAACGGAAAGAACGGTCTTGTTTTCAACAAGATTTGAAGCCTTCAGAGCATTGTCCCCGACTGTTGCCTCATAAACCGCATCAAGGGCTGTAAGCTTTTCATCGCTTACTCCCGCATCGGAAAGAATTGTCCTCATTCTTGAGCAGTCGATAACGGGCGGCTCTGTTTCGTTCTTGTTCTGATCGATAACATCACGGATAATATCGTTTACCTTTGTGATAACGGTATAGTCAAGCTCATCACGGCAAACATCGGTAAGCACCGTATGGAAACGCTCCTTTTCTCCGTCGGGAGTAAACTCGAAACGGCACTCCAGAACGTCCTCAACTATTGAAAGATTAGGCTTCTTAGGTGAACGGGTGTAATACATGACCTTGTTCACATCGGGGGAGCGGTCGCTGAACACAGGGTACAGAAAGCCGTCCTGAGGGGCACGGGCGATTATCATTTCCGTGTTGGATTTCTTTTCCACCGTTCCCTTCTCGCTGTCATAAAAAAGTCCGTCGTCACCTGTGTTCACGGGGCATATGGCAGTTACCGTGAAATTGTAGTCATTGTCACTTTCCCCAAGGCTGTCATCGTTTTTGTCCTTTACAAGAATGCTGTATGTACAGTGGCCTGCAATGACCGCATAGGCAGTCTGATAATCGGTATTCTCCACTATCCTGTCGATAAACGCCTTGTTTGCTTCCTCATCGGTGAATTTGCCCTTTACCGCATTGTAAAGGGTGTGCTGAGCGCCGCCCTCCTCATAGGATTCATTGGGAAAGGCATATTCGGTCAGATTTTTGCCAAGGCTTCCGCTGAGAGCCTTTTTCAGAGTTTCCATTACAACAGCGCCCTCTTCCTCGGGCATGGTGGCGTAATTTTTCACAGCGTTGTATTTGACATTTTTCTCTGCGTCAACATACGCATAAATTATGTGATTAAGAGTAAAAAAGCCGCAGCCCTCGGAAAAGCTGCGCTTGATCTCGCCCAGTTCTTTTTTGTTCATAGTTCTTTCCTTTCTGTTCTCTTTATAGAAATCAAATGGGTATCTGCCGGGGCTTTTCCCGGACCGATACCCATTATTATACCATAGATCTTAAATTGCTTCAAGTGTTATTTTGACCTATTTTTATATGATTTTTTCCACATGAATGCCATTTCCGCCTTCTTTTTTTGCTTCAAAA
>CAMAIG010000191.1 GCA_945835085.1 uncultured Ruminococcus sp.
CTGTACCACAGCTTGATGAACCCGACAATGAAAACCGTCCCGAGAACACCTTTGCGGTGGAGGGCAGCGCCGAGGGAAATACCGTCTATATATATTTCCGTCAGCAGGACAGCGGCACACGAATCTTCCAAATCAGCTATCGTGTGGAAAATGCCGTAAAGCTCTATTCCGATGTGGGCGAGTTTTTTTGGAATCTGACCGCAGAGAACGGCATTTCCAATATTGGCACGCTTACCGCTGCATTAACAGTACCCGAGGGTATTCCGACAGAAGATTTTCTCATCTGGGCGCATGGACCTCTTAACGGCACATTTGAAAAACAGCCTGACGGTTCTGCGGCATTACGGGTTGACAATGTTCCGTTGGGGACGATCGTCGATATACGTTCCACTCTGCCTGTGGAATACTTTTACGGCGGTTGGGAACAGCAGGGCGAAGCACTCCCCGACATTTTGGCAGAGGAAAAGGAGTTTGCCGACAGCGCAAACGCCAAGCGTGAGGAAGAGGAACGCTGGCGGGCAGAACGGGAAGCCTATTGGGCAGAGCGGGAAGCATGGGAAGCAAAGCACCCCGTTTTAAGCTCCGTTGAGCAGTTTTGCAGTTCGGTTCTGGATTCAGTCCTATACTTCCTTGAAGAATATGGCACAATTGTGCTTTTCATTATTATCTTTGTCTTTCCGCTTATTTTATTTACAGGCTTCTTTGGCATATTTACACGCATTTTGAATGGGGTCAAGCTGAAAAAGTTCAGGAAGAAACCCGCCCAATCACCCGAGTATTATCAGAATTTGCCCGATGACCGACCTGCACCTGTTGTTGACAGACTGCTCCATTTCTACGACGGAAAATCAAGTGTTTCCCGACAGATTTCTGCGGCAATGCTGGAGTTGAACTTCAAAAGGCTTATCCGATTCCGAACGGCTGCAGGGGATACCGAGATATTGCTGAATGAGCAGCTCGGAGCGGATATGTTTCCCAATTCTGTAACGCAGGAAAACGCCGAACCGACCTCTGAGCCGAGTTACCAGGAGGCTTTGTGGGATTTTCTTCGGAATTCTGACAATGGAAGCGGAAGTATCTCTATAAAGGCTCTCAAAAGGTATATTAATGACGATTTAGATGCAGCCTTGAAATTCCGTAACAACTTCCGGGGTGCAGTGGAAAGAGAATATGCGAAATGGGTCAAATCTGAGAATTTGGAAAGACAGTCCTCCAAAAAAGTCAAAATTCGGCTTATCATTGCGGGGGGAGCAGGGATACTTGCGGAGCTGATCTGCATGTTCAGTACGCTGTATGACGGCGTTCAGGTCGGGGCCTCCCTTTTGACGGGGTTGGCAGTTTTTGCGGCAGTGTTTATAACGTTTTCCATTTTCCGATTTGGAATTGATCTCATGCAGCAGCTAAACCCCTGCTTTATTTTAGATCAGAAGTCAGAGGACGACTTAGCACTATGGGAAGCCTTTGGACGCTTTTTGAATGATTTCATCGGCTTTGTGGATAAGGAACTTCCCGATCTTTCCGTATGGGAGGAGTACATGGTCTATGCCGTTGCTATGGGCTATGGCAAAAAGACTGCAAAGGCACTGGCATTAAAGTATCCGGAAGCCCGCTCTGCAAATTCTGACGCCTATGATGACGATATGTACTATTGGCTGGAGAATATGGCTATTTATGACGCAATGGATTACATCGGAAGAGAGGTGGCTGAGATCAAGTCACCCGTTTCTTCCGACAGCAGCGATTGGAGCGACAGCGATGGCGGCGGAGGAGGCTTCTCCGATTCAGGCGGCGGCAGCGACAGCGGAAGCGGCGGCGATTTCATTGATTGATGCTTAACACTTATTAATGGTGTTTAGTATAAAGCAGGCTGATAAGTATTTCATGTCAGCCCCAAAAAGATTAAAGGAGAAATATTTTATGAAAAAAGCAAGAATCATTTTAACAATGTCTATGGCCATGTGTCTGCTTACAGCTTGCGGAGGTACATCGGGTTCAGGCACAGAAACCACAACAACAGCTGCATCGGAAACGACCGTGAGTGCGGCGGTTTCCGAAACGGTAACAGAGTCTTCTGAAACGACAACTCAGACCGAAGCTGAGAACGCTCAGGCCGAAGTACTTTATGCCGTTTTTGCTGCTGATGACGTAAGAGAATATCCCGTTGAAAATACAGGCGCAAAGAAAACTGCCGAGGAGCTGGCAGCAGCGCTTACCGAGCTGACAGGACTGGACTTTACCGTTACCGTTACCACTGTCGATGAAGGCTTGGTCGTTGACTGGTCTGCAGATTCTACACTGGTTGCGGGACTTGATGACCGTGAGCAGAAGGAGGAGTTCCATTTCTTTGACAATGTTTCGCTGAACTGGTTCATGATGGACAGTCTTTGTCACACTCTGACCGAGAATCTCGGTGTTGAAATTGTGTATTACACCATGGACGGCGGCGAGGAGCTGGTCGTTAAGGAAATGCCTTCTTCAGCTGTATTCCCCGTTGATGTCCCCTATTTGGGCTCTGATTTTTACATGGCTCATGACAATGAGAACAGCGAGTTTGCCCGCACTAGGGGTCTGTGGAGATTAGACGGTGCAACAGACACAGCAAGCATTGAGATGGACGGCTTAGGCGAATTTATCATGTACTATGCAAGCGGTGCGGTGGAAGCTACCGGATACATTGAATGCGTTGACGAATATGAAGACGGCAGCGTTATTATGTATAATCTGTACACTTATGAGGGTGAATTTGTTACAGGCTTCAGTTTTGATTCGGACACTCAGATACATATCGGCAACGATGACGGAATGGTGTACAAGCGGGATACACAGTCTGCTTATCAGGGCCTCTGGGTCTATCCCGAAGGAGTTTATCTTGAGATCAGCGGCGATACATGGAAGCTCTATGCAGAGGACAAAACCACTAAGCTTGACGAAGGACCGGTGCAGTATGAAGATGACGCTGCTTACCTGATGAACGCCGATGGTTCTTCCGGCGGCGGAAAGGTTCACTTTGACGAAAACTTCAGCCTTGTTGACGGCGAAATTGTCCTGACCTACATGGGCGAAGCTCTCGATAACAACGATGATACTCCTAAGGGCTGATAATGCCGATTCTGTTTTGGCACTGTCTTGAGAAAGGAAATGAAGAACATGGACGAAAATATGATCATGGCAGATGATAAGCTGGAAGCTGAACTGAAGGTCCTTCGGAGCAAGGAAAAAATTTTCACAACACTGATATACATTACCATGGTTAGCATCTTTCTGTTTGCAATTATAGGGATCATACCTATCTCATTGATTTCTTTAGTGCTGGCGATAGTGTTTATAGCTATGACAAACGATATAAGAGGTAAGATCCAAAATCTTCTTAATGAGAATATCATCAACGCTGTGCTGAAGGAGGCGCTGGGTGATACTGTGGAATACAGGCCGTGGGAAAAAATAACCCCGGGCAGTATGATGCTTCCGTTTCCCTATAGCTTGGAAAACGGCAGTCAGCATATCAAGGGAGTCTGCAATGGGATGAACATTGAGCTGGGCAACATTACGTTTCTTAATGAGGAAGAGCACCAAAACCAAGATGGCACGTATACAGCCAAAGTTCCGCAGTTTAAGGGACAGTGGCTCATCTGCGATCTCGGCAGGGAGCTGCCTTGTGATGTATTTATCTCCGAGGTGAACAAAAATGACTGCAAAAGCATGGAAGGCAATGTCACGTCGGGAAACGAGCTGTTTGACAATCGTTTCCGTGTAAAAGCGGATGATCCCCAGACAGCGCACCGCATACTCACACCGCAGATGATGGAATATATTTCTGTTATGGCGGATAAGCTCGGCTGTCCTGTCTATCTGTCCTTCCTGCGGAGCGGAAAGCTGAACGTGGCTGTAAAGACCGAGCGTGAGATCTTTGAATTTGGAAATGGCAAGGCCGATCTTGAAGCGCTGCGCCGAAAATTTATAAGTGAGCTGCATGGGGTGATCGATGTTATCGACATGCTGCACTTGAAGGAGATAAATTTATGACGCTGGAAACTGCTCTTATATTGTTTGTGCTTGCTGCGGCAGGTTTATGGCTGACCTTTAAATATATGCGCAACAAGCCTAAGCTTCGCATAATCTGTCTTGTGCTGTTGTCTTTGATAGTGCTGGCTCTTTTGGGATATATCGTTCTTTGTTTTATTTTTATTGATGCGATAATGGAGCAGCCGCCTTCGCCATGATCAAAGCATATATGCGGTACAATTCTTTCGCAGTTTGATGTTTCTTTTTATACTAAAAGCCAATAGATTTTCTTATTTCTGAAATCTATTGGCTTTTGTACCCTTGTGGGAACAACCGCTGATAAGTATTCTTCTGCCGTTTTCCTCAATAAG
>CAMAIG010000192.1 GCA_945835085.1 uncultured Ruminococcus sp.
GCGGAGTGTACATTTCAATATCGTAGTTGCCCGAAAGCTTGTATTCCTTGCAGTTCGGGAGCCATTCGCTCCAGATCTTTGTGTTCACGTCCTGCAAGGTTTTGAGCTTGCATGGGAACACCGCCCATGTTCCGGCAGGGATAAACCTTGTTACAAGACCCTCGGGCACTTCATTGCACGGGTTATAGTTATCCGCAATCAGATACTCGAAATCCTTGCCTTCGCTGTCAATACAAACGCCGTACATACCGCATACAGTCCTGCTTTCGCCCTCCTGCAGATGTTCCTGCCAAAACTTCGGTATCTCGGCATAGCAAGTATCCGCATTGAACATTCTTGATTTGCCCATTACCGTAAATGCTTCTTTTTTAACAATTTTGTACTCCATCATAGTACCGCCCTCCAATGTAAGCTTTATTCTCACAGGCGCAAAGGATCTCAGATTTGCGCCCTTTTCTTTTGCAGCCGAGGGGGAGATGCCGTGAAACCTTGTGAACGCCCGTGCAAAGCTGTCGGGTGAATCGTAGCCGTATTTTAATGCCACATCAATGACCTTTGCATTGTCTGCAGAAAGCTCCTGTGCCGCAAGAGTCAGCCTGCGGTTGCGGATATATTCGCCCAGGGTAAAGCCACACAGCACGCTGAATATCCTCTGAAAGTGGAATGAGGAAACATAGGCCTTTGCGGCAATATCCTCTGTCTGCAGATCCTCCGTAAGATTATCCTCAATGTATTGCAGCGCACTTTGAATTCCCTCTGCCCAGCCGTTCATTCTATCACGTCCTTTCCCCTCTGCTGTATTCATTATATCAGCTTTATCGAAGTGCTTCCCGACATTCTGTGCTTTCATTTGTCAACCTATTCATAGTATAATCCAATTTGTCCGGGCTGTCAATAACAGCATAAAAAAGCTGCCCGGGATATCCGCACAGAAGCGGCTCCCGGACAGAATAGATTTGATTTTGCTTATCACTGTTCGCTAGTATTGTCGGTAACTGCAAGCTCCTTGATGGAGGTAGCAAGACCTGCAAGTCCCTGTATCTCGGAGGGGATAATGATCTTTGTAGCCTTGCCGTCGGCAGCCTTCTGGAAAGCTTCAAGGCTCTTGATAGCGATAACGCTCTGGGAAGGATTAGCTTCATTGAGCTGACGGATAGTGTCTGCAAGTGCCTGCTGAACGTTTCTGATAGACTCAGCTTCACCCTCTGCTTCAAGTATCTTCTGCTGTCTTACAGCGTCTGCACGAAGGATCATTGCCTGCTTCTGAGCCTCAGCCTGAAGGATAGCAGCCTGCTTTTCAGCCTCTGCACGGAGGATCTTGGACTCCTTTTCACCCTCTGCAACAAGGACCTGAGATTTCTTTTCACCCTCTGCCTGAAGGATCTTCTCACGTCTTTCACGCTCAGCCTTCATCTGCTTTTCCATGGCGTCCTGTATCTCACGGGGAGGAAGGATATTCTTCAGCTCAACACGGTTTACCTTGATGCCCCAGCGGTCTGTTGCCTGGTCAAGGATAGCGGTGATCTTGGTGTTGATAACATCACGGGAGGTAAGTGTGGAGTCAAGCTCCATTTCACCGATGATGTTACGAAGAGTTGTTGCGGAAAGATTTTCGATAGCGGAAAGAGGTCTTTCAACACCGTAGGTATAAAGCTTTGCGTCGGTAACTGTAAAGAACACAACGGTATCTATCTGCATAGTAACGTTATCCTTTGTGATAACGGGCTGGGGCTTGAAATCAACCACCTGCTCCTTGATGGATACCTTCTTTACGACCCTGTCAAAGATAGGGAAAACGTAATGAGGACCTGTGTGCATTGCTGCATGGAAAGCGCCAAGTCTTTCAACCACATAGACCTGAGCCTGGGGAACGATCTTGATGCCCGAGATAAAGATGACCGCCAGAATGATGATGATGATAGGGATAATGTACTCCATAGATGATTCTCTCCTTTTAAATATATTCAGACTTTGCTGACTGTAACATAAGCTGCGCCCTTGTCGGATACGGTGACTGTTTCGCCCTGCTCGATAACCGAATTATCGGCAGAAACTGCTCCCCAGTCAACTCCGTCAATGCGCACTCTTCCCGTGCCTGCCATGGAATCGATCCTTTCGATGACCACAGCCTTTTTGCCGATATCAAGCTCGCCGTTTGTAGGAATATACTTTTTCGGCATGAACTTTTTAAGGGCAGGTCTTGTCAGTGCAAGGGTAAGTATGGAAACTGCAAAGAACACGATGGACTGTACTGCTATGGGTGCTCCGAGTATTGCAGAGATCTCTGCGGCAAGAGCGCCCAGGGCAAACCATATTGAGATAAGCGAGAAGGTCGCAGCCTCGGTAAGAACCGCCGATATCAGCACGATTATCCAAATAATATACATATATCCATCCATATGTGCCCACTCCTTTCAGTGTTATGTGAGGATATTGATACGGGACTTTGATTTGTCCTTGCAATTATATTAACATATAATTATTTGAAAATCAATGTTTTTTATTGGAATAACCGAAATTTTACATTAAAAATGCATTAAACCGCAAAGCTTTCTGTATGAAGATATCACATATCCGTATTAATATATTCCTTGTAAGCGTCAAGATATGTCCATCCCGAAACAACAGTAAGAGCGGCGGAGATCCATATGAGAAGCTGCTCGGTTATGGCAAGGAATGCTCCGTGGTCAGAAATATCCACACCCTTTATTGCAGCAGCCAGCAGGATAATAACGATAGAAGCCATAGTAAAGGCGGTCTTTAGCTTGCCCCAGATATTTGCGGGGACTACCACTCCCTCATTTGCGGTAACAAGGCGAAGTCCTGAAACCATAAATTCACGGGCTATGATGATTATCACGGGGACCGCACTGCACAGTCCAAGCTCCACAAAGCATACAAGCGCTGAAATGACAAGCACCTTGTCGGCGAGTGGGTCAAGGAACTTTCCGAAATTCGTTACAAGATTTCTGCTTCTTGCTATGTGACCGTCAAGAGCGTCTGTTACGGAGGCAGCTATAAACACCAGCAGCGCAAGTATCCTGCTTCCCGGGAAATCCACCAGAGCAAATATGATGAAGAAGGGCACAAGTATTATTCTCAGAACGGTAAGCTTATTCGGCAGATTCATCTACAACATCTCCTATCAGATCATAATCCATAATCTCATTTATCCTGACCTTAACAAAAAGTCCGGGGACAAGCCTTCTTCCCGGGGAGGTAAAGAAGATCTTTCCGTCGATAT
Organism: uncultured Ruminococcus sp.; assembly: GCA_945835085.1. Lineage (GTDB taxonomy): Bacteria > Bacillota > Clostridia > Oscillospirales > Ruminococcaceae > Huintestinicola. The sequence continues at coordinate 3,245 of CAMAIG010000192.1, forward strand.
CGGGAGCGTCGGAAGCACTTCTGCCGAAATAGCATTCGCCGTAGCGGTCAAAGCCCTCGACCACGACCTCAATGACCTTCCCGTCAAGCTCAGCATTTTTCTTGCCCATTATCATCATCTGCTGCTCCATGATAATGTCTGCACGGTGCTGCTTTGTTTCCTCGTCTATCTGACCGTCCATAAGAGCAGCCTTCGTTCCCTCCTCGGCAGAGTAGGGGAAACAGCCCAGGCGGTCAAACTCCATCTCGGTAACAAAATCCGCCAGCCTGTCAAAATCCTCCTGGGTTTCACCGGGGAAGCCTGTGATAAGGGTCGTCCTGAGGATAATTCCCGGCACCTTTTCCCTTATTTTCTTAATGAGGGCTCTCAGGGAAGCCTCGTCGCCCTTTCGGTTCATTCGGCTGAGAACGTCCCCAACACAGTGCTGAATGGGCATATCAAGATATTTAACGATCTTTTCCTCCGACGCCATCACATCAAGCAGCTCGTCGGATATCCTTTCGGGATAGCAGTATAGCACCCTTATCCATTTTAGCTGGGGAATAGTGCAGAGCTTTCTCAGAAGCTCGGGAAGCATTGGCTTGCCGTAAATATCCTCACCGTAGCGTGTTGAATCCTGAGCGATAATGATAAGCTCTCTTACGCCATCGGCAGCCATGCCCACTGCCTCTGCATAGAGGTCGTCCATGGGAACGCTCCGCATTTTTCCTCGGATAGAGGGGATAGCGCAGTAGGAGCAGCAGTTTGAGCAGCCGTCGGCGATCTTAAGATATGAAAAGAAGGAAAGAGTGGTCTGAACACGTCCTCCCGTTAAGCTGAGTTTAAGCTTGTCATCAAAGCGTGTGAACTGCTCTCCTGCAAGAACGTGGTCGATAACATCGCAGATATCGTCATTGGCGCCGATGCCGATAACAGCGTCAGCCTCGGGTATTTCGCTGAGCACCTCGTCACGGTAACGCTCCGCAAGGCAGCCTGTGATGATAATTTTCTTTATCCTGCCTTCCTTTTTAAGCTCCGCAAATTCAAGTATCGTTTCTATAGCTTCCTGCTTGGCAGATTCGATAAATCCGCAGGTGTTGATGATAGTGATATCTGCAAGAGCGGCATCGCCTACCAGCTGATATC
>CAMAIG010000193.1 GCA_945835085.1 uncultured Ruminococcus sp.
GGCTTGCCTGCTGCCTTTGCTGCCCTGAGATTTTCCTCAACGCTTGCAAGGTCATGGCCGTCCACCGGTCCCAGATACACAAAGCCAAGATTTTCAAACATCGTAGGCTCGGAAACCTGTCCTATTGACTTATAAAGCAGCCATCTTATAGTGTCCTTTGACGCTCCGATGATCTCCTTGACAGGCTCTCCCAGCACGGGAGTTCTGTCAAGTATCTTTTCTACGCTTTTTTTCACGTCCACATATGCCTTTCGTCCTCTTATTGACGAAAGATATTTAGATACCGCACCCACATTCTTTGATATAGACATCTCGTTATCATTGAGAATAACTATCAGATTATCGGCTTTCTTTCCCGCATTGTTAAGCCCTTCGTAAGCCATTCCCCCTGTCAGGGCACCGTCACCGATAACGGCAATAACGTGATGATCGTCACCGCTAAGCTTCATTGCCTCGGCTATTCCGCAGGCAGCGGAGATTGAATTGCTGCTGTGTCCGCTGATAAAAATATCATGCTCGGATTCGCATGGCTTTGCAAATCCCGAGATGCCGTTTTCCTTACGCAGGGTCGAAAACTCGTTTAATCTCCCCGTCAGGAGCTTGTGGGTATATGCCTGATGTCCCACGTCCCAGATTATCTTGTCCGCAGGTGAACGAAAAACTCTGTGAAGAGCCATGGTCAGCTCAACCGTACCTAGATTTGAAGCAAGATGACCTCCGTTGCTGCTCACGGTTTTTATGAGAATACCTCTGATTTCACGGCAAAGTGCAATACACTGAGGCATTGACAGCTTTCTGAGATCATGGGGAAGCTTTAGTTCATTAAGTCTGACTGTCTTGTTATCTTTCATTATATAAACCGTCTTTCGGAAAAAATCTAATTCACACTGCCATAGGCATCAGGAAGGCAAGTATTACTCCCATAGCCGCACCGCTGGCAACCTCAAAGGGTGTATGTCCCAGATATTCCTTCAGCACTGACATATGCTTGTTTGCGACCTGTGCAATATTTTCCAATGGCTTGTCGGAAGCTGCCGCCCTGGCAATATCCTCATCAAGTATGCGGTTTATCCTGTTGATCTCTTTTGCGTGCTGACCCGCTGCACGTCTTACGCCCATGGCATCATACATGGTTATGAGCGCAAAGATACACATTACTGCAAATATAGTTGAATTTACGCCCTCAACTCTTCCCACTGCAGTAGTTGCCGAGCAGACCATTGCAGAATGTGCGCTGGGCCAGCCGCCTGCTCCGAAAAGCCTTTCAAAGCTGAATTTTTTATACTTGATGAGATTGATAATCGTTTTAAGCAGCTGTGCAATACACCAGCCCACCACAGCCGTTACAAGAATATAATTATAATTCATGTTTCATGCGGAAAATATGTCCGCTCTCCTTTCATTTTTTAAAACGTCCTGTCAAGAAGATATGCTGTGAGTCCGGCAAGGAATTCACTGCCGCCCATTGCTTTTATCTCATCAAGGGCTGCATTTGTAAGCTCCGCTGACTTTTCTCTCGCAGCTTTCATACCGAATACAGCGGGATAGGTGGATTTATCAAGCTCCGCATCACTGCCGCAGGGTTTTCCCAGGAGCTTTTCATCTGCTGTTATGTCAAGGATATCATCGACAATCTGAAATGCAAGCCCCAGAGCGTTGGCATATCTGTGGGCTGCGCTTATCATATCCTCACGTCCGCCGCATATACAGCCCATTTCACAGGCACAGCGTATAAGCGCTCCCGTTTTCATGGAATACATTTTCAGAAGCTTTTCGCCGTCAAACGCCTTTCCCACGTTCTGTAAATCAATTATCTGCCCGCCTATCATTCCCATGACACCTACCGCCCGAGAAAGGCATTTTATAAGCTTTACACGCTGTTCAAAGGAAAGCTTTTCATCTGCACTTATCACTTCAAATGCGTAATTTTCCAGGGCATCTCCCGCAAGGAGAGCCACCGCCTCGCCGTATGCCTTGTGACATGAGGGCTGTCCACGCCGCATAGCGTCATCGTCCATGCAGGGAAGGTCGTCGTGGATAAGTGAAAATGTATGTATCATTTCCAATGCACAGCCGCAGTCAAGCGCCATTTTTTCATCGCCGCAGGACATTCTTGCAAATTCCATTGCAAGCACGGGTCTTATCCGCTTGCCTCCTGCTTTAAGGGAATAGCGCATAGCTTCTGCACACACAAGCTGAGCCTTTGCATTATCCTTGTCATAAGCGTCCATAAGGCTGTCAAGCCTTGAATTTATCATTGAAGCGTATTTTTCAAGCGTTTCCTTCATTATCCGATATCCTCCGCAAAGGTTATCTTCATTGCATTCTTCTCTGCATTGTCAAGCTTCTTTTTGCATTCCGCAAGCTCGTCTGCTCCTGCTTTATAAAGCTCAACCGCTTCCTCTAAGGGCACCTCCCCGGAAGAAAGCTTTTTTATGATTTCGTCTATTTTATTGACGGCCTCTTCAAAATTCATTTTAGTTTCCCTCTTTTCCGCACTGAACGACAGCCTCAACCGAGCCGTCGGCAAATCTGACGCTTATCTTCTCTCCCGCACTTATCTCCGATGAAGATTTTATAAGCTTATCGCCGCTGTATACAAGGCTGTAACCCCTTGACATGATTTTAAGGGGACTTAGGGCGTCAAGCTCCCCCGCCTTTCCTGCGATCTCGGCGTTTTTCTTTTCAAAATATATTTTTATGGCAGCTCTTAGCCGCTCCTCGCAGGAAACTATCCTGCTCCTTATCCTTGCAAGAGCTTCCGAAGGGTAATTATCCTTCAATTCATTTTCAAGGGAAAGAAGCTTGTGCCTGAGTCCCGATATATATCCCGTAAATGCTGCATCAAGAGCGTTTTTTCTTGCGTCAATAATATCATAAAGTGCCGTTATCTCGGGCACTGCAAGCTCTGCCGCCGCTGATGGAGTGGGCGCTCTGAGGTCTGCTGCAAGATCGGCGATGGTTGTATCCGTTTCATGGCCTACTGCCGATATGACAGGAGTATTCATGGCAAATATCCGCCTTGCAACCGCCTCGCTGTTAAATGCCGCAAGGTCCTCGGGAGAACCGCCGCCTCTTCCGCATATTATCAAGTCACAGCCGCAGCTGTCTGCATATTCAAGTGCTTCGCAAATTGACCCTGCTGCATATTCCCCCTGTACGACACAGGGAAAAATCACAGCCTCACACAACGGATATCGTCTGCTGAGGATATTGAGAATATCCTTTAGCGCAGCTCCGCCCTTTGCGGTAACTATTCCGATCTTATGGGGAAATCCCGGAAGGGGCTTTTTGAAGCGCTCATCAAATACTCCCTCCGAAGCAAGCCTTTCTTTAAGCTGTTCAAGGGCAAGATACTGTGCGCCGATGCCGTCTGGCTGGATATCCGTGACATAGACCTGATACTGACCGTCCCGCTCAAAGACCTGGACGCTTCCCATTACTATTACGCTCATTCCATTTGAGGGCATGAACCTTACCCTTGACGCAAAGCTGTTGAACATTACAGCCTTAACGGCAGATTCCCTGTCCTTTAATGTGAAATAGAAATGCCCCGTTTTTGCATGGTTTGTAAAGCCCGATATTTCTCCTCTGAGCAGAATGCCCCTGAGCTTAACATCTTCCTTTATTTTGAAAGCCATGTATCTGTTTAGCTGTGAAACCGTTAGAATACTGTTCATTTAAGCAGTCCTTCATTCATATAATATCCGTACAGTGCCGTTCCGCAGGCATTATCACAGGAATAATCGGGAGCGGAAAAATATATTTCGTCTTTTATGCGGCTTCTGAGAATATCCGCAATATACTTATCCGACATTACTCCGCCTGCATATATAACGGGGATATTTCCATGCCGCTCCCTTGCGTATCTTGTCATTTCAGATACCGTTTCCGCAACCGCATCAAGAACATATCTTGCTGTATTTTCACGGCTCTCGCCGCTGTCAAGAAGCTGCTTTGCCTTATTTTCAAATCCCGACAGACAGCAGCTTCCGTCCTTGATGACTGCCCTTGCCTTTATCCGCTTATCTGCCGAATATGACAGCTTTTCAAGCTCTTTGCCGCATGGAAAGCTAAGTCCCATCATAAGCCCTGCCCTGTCGATAAGCTGTCCCGCTTTAAGATCAAGTGAGGAAGCTATCTCAGTGACCCTCAAAAGCTCATTATCATCGGGAGAACAATAAAGACAGTCGGTAGTACCTCCGCTGACATGAAACGCTATAAAATCCCTGTCAAGGAGTTTCAGCTGATTTGCAGAATAAAGTGCTGCAAGGATATGCCCTATCTGGTGAGAGGTTTTATACACAGGCACGCCGC
>CAMAIG010000194.1 GCA_945835085.1 uncultured Ruminococcus sp.
TAATATTGTTTTCCGCACTCCTTGCCGCATTTATTTCGGGGTGTTCGGAAAACAATGATACTGCCGAAGAGGAAGCTGCCCAGATACCCGAATTCACACGGGAAACCGATATAATCGAAGGCAGAAAAAATATCTATCTTATTGTAAAAAATCTCACCAGCAGCTACTGGCAGGTAATTATTGACGGCGTGCGTGATGCGGGAAAGGAGCTTGACTGCAATATATACAGCAGCGGCTCTTCCTCGGAACTTCAGTGGGAGCTTCAGTCGGCACTTATCGACAAGGCTGTTGCCGAGGGTGCTGACGCTGTGATCTTTGCACCAAACGATTCCGTTAAGCTTTCGGGCAAGGTAAGCGAGGTTTATCGCAGCGGGATACCTATTGTCCTTGTAGACACGGTCGTAAACACCGAGGACTACACCATCTGCTACATGACCGACAATCTCTATGCGGGTCAGAATGCCGCAAAGGAAATGATAAGCCGTTTTGAGGAAGCAGGCATAAGCAGAGATGAGGAAGCATATGTTGCCATACAGATCGGTGCCATTTCGTCACAGACTATCAGCGAAAGGCTTGCAGGCTTCTGTCAGTACTGGACTAAGAACGCTCCGAAGCAGTGGATGATAATCGACGAAGTCAAATTCAACGAAGGAAGCGTGGATATTGCCGTTAACTGCGCCGAGGAGCTGCTTGACAGCTACAGCGGCATAAAGGGCGTATTCGGCACAAATAACGGATCAACTGTCGGATTTGCGAAGGTGATCAAGGAACGCCAAAGAACAGATATTGCCGTGGTCGGATTTGACTATTCCGACGAAATGAAGGAGCTTATACTTGACAGCGATTATAACGCCGCTACCATGCTCCAGAAGCAGTATGCAATGGGACAGTACGCCGTTAAGTCTGCAATTGACGCCATTGACGGCAAGCAGAGCGAGATAAAGTTCGTTGATACGGGTGTAGCAGTTGTCAACAAGAATACTATTTCGGACCCTGAGGTACAGGTAATCATCAGTCACAATTAATTCGGAGGTATGCCTGAAATGAACAATAAAAAAGATAAGCATAGCTCTTCTGTGCCTTCCAATGAAAATGGTTTTTCATATCAGCGAATGATATTTACATATCTTGCATGCTGTGTTGTGGGAATGATAATAATCGTTTATGTGTTCAACGGTCTTATCGCAGCTCATGACAAGCAGCTTACAAACGAGATATGCACCCTCATTTCGGAGAAAATGGAAACCTCTCTCAAATACATTTCCAATACGGTTGATGAAATTTCGACTATTATCTCATACTGTGGAAACGATTCCTTTGAGGAGGAGTACAGGCAGCTGAAAAACTGCGTTGCAGAGTCCGACTTTCTCAGCATTGGCATCGTTGATAATGACGGAAAGCTATACGCAACGGAAGCCGAATGCTTTGAGTTTGAAAAATGGGGACTTACGGAAATTGCGCTGGGCAGCAATGATGTGACTATTTCCGAGCCGTACAGATCAAGCATGACGGGTCAGCTTGTATTCACAATGTTTTCTCCCCTCATTTCAGACGGTGAGCGCACGGGAACGATTTTTGTGACCTATCCTCTTGACGAGATACAGAATATGGCAAACACCAAGTCCCTTAAAAATGAGACCGAGATATGGATAATGGACGGTTATTCCGACAATATCATACGATGCTCAGGCTCGGGATATCTGGTGGGAAGCTGGAGCAATTTCAAGCTTGAAAAGCAGAAGATAAAAAACCTCCCTCTTTACGAAGCCTGGGAATATTCACTGAGATACGGCGATTATACCGGTTCTGTAAACTATACCACCACCGACGGAGTAGATTATTCTCAGGTGTTCAAGCGCATTGACTTTATGCCCGGCTGGAACGTGGTCGTAAGAATACCAAGCCTTGCCCTGTCAAACACAATGCAGATATTCCGCAGGGCAATACTTGCGTTCGCAACAGTCATTATCACAGCGTCCTTTTTCCTGCTGATATTTACTCACAAACGTGAAACCGCCGAAAAGAAGATATTTGAAAAACTCTCTACATATGACCCGCTTACAAAAATACTTAACAGACGTGCATTTGAAAAGGCATCCGCAAAGTATTTTGAAACGGAAAAGGAGCCTGAATGCTCATTTATCTTCTTTGACGTTGACTACTTCAAGCAGGTCAATGACAACTACGGTCATGAGGTGGGAGATTTCATTCTTGTAAGCTTTGCGTCTGCTCTTGATTCTGTTTTCGGGGACAGCGGTCTGGTTTCACGCTTCGGCGGAGATGAATTTGTTGTGCTAATAAGAAACGGCAGCAAGGAAGCCGTTACTGCAATGGTTGAGCATTTTGCCGATAAGATCAAGGAGCTGCGTATCGACTGCGATAATGATTTTCGTCTGCATTTCAGTGCGGGAATGGCTGCCTGCCCCTTTGATACAGACAATCTTGAGGACCTTATGAAATGCGCCGATAACGCCCTTTACAAGGTCAAGGAAAATGGCAGAAACGGCTGGCAGTGGTTTTCGAAATAATTTTTAAGGACTGACAGGGCTTTATCGCTTTGTCAGCCCGATTTTATATATTCGGCATTTTCAACAATTATATTGCAATAATTATGTCACAAACGCTGCAATTCAACATAAAAATTATGAGCTTTAAGAAAAAAATTTTGCAAAAGCTCTTGCAATTTTTGAAAATGTATGGTATAATAACACTATCTTATTTGGATCAGATCCGATATATAGGTGTGCGGGCCCTGTGCAACAAAACACCGTGAACCATGTCAGGCGGGGAACCGAGCAGCATTAAGCGGTACGTTTCGTGTGCCGCAGCAAGCCTGCACACCTATGTATCGGATTTTTTTACAGGAGAGTTTGCTTTGAAAGCATTTAAAATATTTGAAGAATACTGTTCAAAAACAGCCCTTGCAGGCGTTACTGCTGCATATGTCAGTTCCCTGATGCTCATAGTTTTCGGCATCATCGAATACGGCAGCAGACCCGAGCACATTTACTTTATCGTGTGCGGAGCTATCATTCTTCTCTGCACCGCCTTTGTTCAGATAACAGCACTCTTTGCCAGGGCAGTGCCCGGTCCCCATTCCGAATTTGTCACCGATTATGACAGGACCGTAATTGGCAAATGCTTTTCCAAGGGTCCGAAACAGCTGGTATTTTATACAGCCATCTGCAAGCTTCACGACGGTGATTACAACGAAGCCCTTGACGACCTGAGAGAGCTTAAAAATGCAGATCTCAGCACCGAGGAAAAGGGCGTTCTGGGTTTCTATACATCCATCTGCTACAACAGCATGGGTTATCCTACCAATGCAGGTCATGCAGCCGCTGAGGCAGCCGATAACAATGTGAATATACCCGAAGCCCTGCTCATGGCGGCAAGAAGCTTTTCCCGGGCAGGAAGCCACGCTCAGGCGGCGGAAAGCTATGAAAGGCTCCTGACGATCGCTGAGGAGAAGCATATTTTCCCGTTTATTTTTAATGAAATGGGAAGAGAGTATCTTTCAAGCGAAAACCCGGGCAGAGCAAGATACTGCTTTGAACGTGCTCTTGCAGAGGGGCTTGACCCCGTTACGGCACAGGGCGGAATGGCTCTTGTCTGCCTTATGGAACGAAAAGAGGACGAAGCCTGCGAATGGTATCGTCTTGCACTTATTTCAAGGCTTCCCGACACAGCAGGGTTCAGGGAATACAGCAGTCAGCTCTGCATTGCACACGGCTATCCCGCCGATTTCCTCGATACACATCTGAGAGAGAAGTACAGTACGGCAAAACAGGAAGCTGCATTCTGATGATTGGAGGGATCATATGTATCAGGCACTTTACAGGAAATACAGACCGGTAACGTTTGACGATGTGATCTCACAGGCTCATATAACCACCACGCTGAAAAATCAGATAGAAAGCGGAAAAACTGCTCACGCATATCTGTTCACAGGTTCAAGGGGCACGGGTAAGACCACCTGTGCAAGAATATTTGCAAAGGCTCTGAACTGTGAGCATACAGTCAACGGCAGCCCATGCAATGAATGCGATATCTGCCGTGACGCTGACAGTGGTGCTCTTACTGATATTGTGGAGATAGACGCTGCATCCAATAATGGTGTTGACGATATCCGTGACCTGCGTGACGGCGCTGTATATACTCCGGAACGGGGAGCTTATAAAATCTATATTATCGATGAAGTTCATATGCTTTCTACAAGTGCGTTCAATGCTCTGCTGAAAATTATGGAGGAGCCGCCTCCCTATGTGAAATTTATCCTTGCCACCACTGAAATACACAAGGT
>CAMAIG010000195.1 GCA_945835085.1 uncultured Ruminococcus sp.
ATAATATACTTATATAGTAATATACTTTCGGGAAAGGATTCTGTCCGTATGATATCTTCGGAAAAGGCTGTAAGCCGTGCCAATTCGGCTGTAAAATTTGCAAAACGTCATAAATGGGCAGTTATCCCCTGTCTTGGCGCTGTAGCTTTGATATACTCCGCCGAGTTTATCAGGCTCAGACTTGCCGCTGCTGCCGAGAGTTTAAGAGAGAAATGCGGCTCACGTTCCGTGGGTTCAAGAGCAGCTGCCTTTATGCTCAGTGCGGCATTTGCATTTATGACTGTAATTCCCGGAGGAGCATCGGCAGGCGCACAGGGTCTTTCGTCAGATCCCGATGTTCTCTCTTCAAGCATTTCGGCTAACAATGCCGCTGCCTCGGAAAAGACTGAGAGAAAAAGCAATGCCCGCAAAAATCTTGCCATTACTCCCGAGGAGATCGCCGAAAGGATATCCTATGAGGGTCTGCCCGAGAATAACCCCGATTATAGGATAAAGCTAAATATAAAAAATCTTTCTAAGAACGTTACAGTCCGTTTCCGCTCATTGAAGCGTGATCTTGAAGCTGTAAAGGCTTGCTTCGGTTCATATTCCATTTCCACCGAGGACCTTTGCATTGTCCCCGTTGAGGTAACTCTTTATTCCACTGAGGGCAGGTATATATTTAATCTGTCCGAGGGCTATTCCGCCGATGTCACATTCTCCGTCCCCGAAAAAATGTACGACCATCTGGACGACCTCAAAATCATTCGCCTTGAGGACGACGGTACAATGAAGATACTTGACAGCAAGGTTTCTAAGAGTGATAACGGTGTTATCGTGGAATTTAACACGGATAGGCTTGCGGTTTTTGCAATGGTTTCCTACAACACTCCCATTGAAAGCGAGGACGTTGGCAGTGGTGCCGGTGCTCTGGGAAACGGTGTGTTTTCCGATATTGGAATGACAGGCTGCGGGCTTTCCGTTTTTGACGAGGATAAGCGCAGGCTTCGTCGTTCCGGCAAGTGCAGACGGAGAATTTACAGAATAAAGCGAATAATCAAGGAAAGTGATCTCCTTCTCTGATATAGTACAAAGATAAAAGCATGACTCATGTATCTATTTGCATGAGTCATATTTTTTTATATATAATACACCGATGCTATTGACAGATAACGATTAATATGTTATCATATGAACAGATGAACATATAATAACAAAAAGGAGTGTATTTAAATGATATGGGATAAGGTTTCATGGATCTACGACATAATGGAGATCTTTAACCGCAAAACTAATAAGGGCATTGAGATCGCTGTGGCAAGAGAGATACCCAAGGGCGCAAGGGTACTTGACTGTGCCGCAGGAACAGGTATGCTTTCCATGGCGGCAGCAGAAAAAGCAAAGCACATAACCTGCACCGATCTTTCAAAGAATATGCTTATAAATGCCATGCAAAAGGCTCGGAAAAGGGGCATTCACAACATCAGCTTTGCAAAGCGTGATATCACCGCTCTCAAGGACAAAACCGAAACATATGACGTTGTTATGGCAGGAAACGTTCTTCACCTGCTCGATGACCCCGCTCAGGCATTTTCAGAGCTTCTGAGAGTTACAAAAAAGGGCGGCAAGCTTATTATACCCACATATCTGCTGGGTGAAACCAATATCATATGGAAATTCATTATTGATATTTACAATATGCTCGGCATTGGCTTCAAATCAAAATTTACCATTAACGATTATATGGACTTCATTGCCGAAAATGCGGAAAAAGCAGGCTGTGCAGAATACAGCACCGAATATATCTACGGCACGCTCCCTGCGGGCTTTGCTGTGATAAAAAAGTAAAGGAGGATCTATATGCCCGATTTAAACGAAGAATACCTCTGTCTGCATGAGGACGTGGTAAACAGCGTTAAGGCACAGATGCCACCCGATGAGATCTTATACGATCTTGCCGAGCTTTACAAGGTTTTCGGTGACACCACAAGGATAAGGATACTCTATGCACTTTTTGAATCGGAGCTTTGCGTTAACGATATGGCTCTGCTTCTGGGACTAAGTCAGACCGCTGTTTCCCATCAGCTGAGAGTGCTGAAAAATAACAAGCTGGTAAAATTCCGCAAGGAAGGCAAGATAATTTTCTATTCCCTTTCCGACGACCATGTTAAAAGCATTATCAGCATCGGAATGGAACACGTTGAGGAATAACACGAAAAATATAAAGGAGAAATCACTATGACAAAGACCTACAAGCTTATTGATCTTGACTGTGCAAACTGCGCCCGCAAAATGGAGGACGCCATCAACAAAATTGACGGCGTCGAAAAGGCTTCCATAAGCTTTATGACCCAGAAGCTCACCATCACTGCCGATGACGCTCGGTTTGACAAGATAATGAAGGAGGCTGCAAAAGCCTGCAAAAAAATCGAGCCTGACTGCACCATTGATATGTGAGGTCAGCCATGACACGCAAACAGAAAAAGATACTCACAAGGATAATAATCAGCTTTATCATTCTTGCAGCGGAAATGATTTTTTTTCATGTCTGCAAAACGGACTTCGGTTTATGGGAGCTTGCAGCATTTCTTGTCCCATATGCCGTGATAGGCTATGACATTGTTAAAAAGGCTGTGTTGAACATCATTCACGGGCAGGTATTTGACGAGAATTTTCTCATGACGCTTGCTACTGTGGGTGCCTTTGCTACGGGTGAATATTCCGAGGGAACGGCTGTAATGCTCTTTTATCAGATAGGCGAGCTTTTTCAGTCATACGCTGTGAATAAGTCAAGAAGGTCAATTTCCGAGCTTATGGATATCCGTCCCGATTACGCAAACATCGAAGACGAAAAGGGCGAGCTTATCCAGGTAGATCCCGAAAGCATCAAGATAGGTGATGTTATCGTTGTAAAGCCCGGGGAGAAAATACCCCTTGACGGTATCGTTGTTTCGGGAAGCTCTGCTGCCGATACATCGGCGTTAACGGGCGAATCCCTCCCGAGAGATATCACCCAGGGCAATGAAGTGATAAGCGGCTGCATAAATCTCACGGGTATTATCAGGATAAGAGTTACAAAGGAATTCGGTCAGTCCACCGTGGCAAAGATACTGGAGCTTGTGGAAAATTCAGCTTCAAAGAAATCACGGAGCGAGAATTTCATAACAAAATTTTCAAGATACTATACCCCTGCAGTTGTGGGAGCTGCGGTTCTCCTTGCGGTCATTCCTCCCCTTGTATCGGGGGGAGGCTTTGCGGAATGGATACACCGTGCAATGACATTTCTCGTAATCTCATGCCCCTGTGCTCTGGTAATATCAATACCACTCAGCTTTTTCTGTGGAATTGGCGGAGCGTCGAAGCAGGGCGTGCTCATTAAGGGCAGCAACTATCTTGAAGCCCTTGCAAAGGCAGGCATAATGGTATTTGACAAAACAGGCACTCTTACAAAGGGCAGCTTTGAGGTCACATCTATCCACCCCGAAGGCATAGCCGAGGAAGAGCTTCTGGAGCTTGCGGCTCTTGCGGAATGCTACTCCGACCACCCTATTTCCCATTCGCTGAAACGTGCTTGGAACAGGGATATTGACAAGTCCCGCATAAGCGACGCAAAGGAAATAGCAGGTCACGGCGTTAAAGCGCTTATTGACGGAAAAACTGTGCTTGCGGGAAACATCAAGCTCATGAATGCCGAAAGCATAGGAAACGCTCACGAATGCCATAAGCCGGGAACTGCAGTCCATGTTGCAGCTGACGGAGCTTACAAGGGACACATCATCATTTCCGACTGCTTAAAGGAGGGCGCAAGGGACGCTGTTTCGCTTCTGAAGAAAAACGGTATTGACAGAACGGTGATGCTTACGGGGGACGAAAAGCGTGTAGGTGAGCAAACCGCCTCAGAGCTTGGGATAGATGAATTCCGTGCCGAGCTTCTCCCTGCCGATAAGGTGGACTGCGTTGAAGAGCTTCTGGGAAGCAGGAAGGAAAACACGACCCTTGTTTTCACAGGGGACGGCATAAACGACGCTCCTGTCCTTACCCGTGCGGATATTGGCATTGCAATGGGCGCTCTGGGCTCCGATGCTGCCATAGAAGCTGCGGATATCGTTCTCATGGACGACGATCCGATGAAGATATTGACTGCTCTTAATATTTCACGCAAGACCCTGAAAATAGTCCGTCAGAATATCGTGTTTGCTCTGGGAGTAAAATTTGCGGTGCTTATTCTGGGTGCGCTGGGCTTTGCAAATATGTGGGCTGCGGTTTTTGCGGACGTGGGCGTTTCGGTGATAGCTATCCTTAACGCTATGCGGGCTGCAAATG
>CAMAIG010000196.1 GCA_945835085.1 uncultured Ruminococcus sp.
CAGCGAAAGCATGGCATATATGAACCCGTGATATTTCTCGGGCGAAAGGACACGCCTATGGCTTTGATATTATTTCCGCAGTGCCCCTCAAAAAGAGCTGCGATCATTTCGGGCAGCTGCTTTGTATGATGAAAAACTGCATCGCTCTGCCTTAGTCCCGCCTCCCCCGCCTTAACGGGAAGAAGCTTTTTTTCCGATATCATATCTCCGCTCACGCTGTCATATAAAGCGGCTGACGTGGTATAATTGCTGGTATCTATACCGAGATAAAGAGGCATTATTCCGATGCCCCCGTATTTTTCTCGGGTACCCTTCCGCTTCTGGAGAAGGAACCGAGAACACCGTTTATAAACTGTGTGTCATTATCAAAAGCATATTTTCTTGAAAGCTGCACCGCTTCGCTTATTGCGACATTTACGGGCACGCTGTCAACATAAAGGCACTCATATATGGCAAGACGAAGGATAGCAAGACTTACCTTGCCGATACGGTTGACCTTTCTCTTTTCGCTGTACTCGGCAATAACAGCGTCAAGCTCCTCTGCCCTTTCCACAGTACCGCAGAACAGTGCCTGAGCGTCGTCATTGAAATCATACTCGTCTGCTTCCTTAGCACAGTCGATTATATCCTCACAGCTGTCGTCCCTGAAAAGCTTTTCAAAAATAAGCAGAAAAGCAGCTTCTCTGATATGGCTTTTTTTCATTGTACTTCCATTCCTTTCCCGAATCCCTCGGAAGAATTATGAAGCGCATGAGATTATTTCTCAATAATATGTATAACCCCCGAAAGCCTGTCAAGCTGCCGATTTTTTCGGCACTTAACAGGCTGATTTATGCACTTATGATTATTATATCACATTTTTACGGATTACACAACTACTTAACCTCAAAAATTCTGATATTTTCTGCAGGAATTGTAACCTCTGTTAACAAAATATCTTTAATTTGCGCTGCCTGCTCTGCCTCCAGTCCCTCGGACTTGACAACTATGCTTGCTGTTTCGCCGTCGAGATATACAACACAGTCCGCAAAGCCCTGTGCCTTGATAAGAGATTCTATCTTATTCTCGCTTTCCGAAAGCTTTGACAGATTGACCGCTTCAATTGTATAGACCGCATTTTCTTCCTCGCTGAGATCGCCGCCCCCCAGAATTGCGGAAAGCGTCTGTGCAGCGTCATCTCTGGTAGTCATTCTTGAAAGCCTTGCCTGGGCAAAGTAATCCGATGTATCTACTGACGCTGCCTGTGCAGACTCCTCTCCCGAGGCATTCACAAAGGCGGCATCACCGTAATTCACCTGGGTGCTGTCTGCCTGAACATCGGCGGCTATCTCGTTTTCCACCTTTGAGAAAACGTAGTTCATATAGACCGCTATCCCCAGGATAAGGGTCAGGCTTGCAAGAAGTATCTGCTTTTTTCCGATGATAATGTTTGGTTTGCGCATAGGTAATTCCTCCCTGTCTGTTATTTCATCTGTGCTACATAAACCTTTGATGATGGGATATCAAGAGCTGCTGTAACTGCCATATAGACAGCTTCCCTGACTCTGTCGGAAGCCGCTCCCTCACACACCACCACAACTCCCGTGATCCCGGGATATGCTACTGTTTCCACAACAGCGCTTTCACGGGAACCGTTTTTTATAATTAAATATTCACTCTCCTTTCCACCATTGCTGTTTTTAACATCACTTGCATATTCATATCGCTCCGATGCACTGACTGTCACCATCACCTCTGTATCACCTACTCCGTCTATGGCGGAAAGTATCTCACGAAGCTGTCTGCTGACCATATCTGCATATTCGGTCCCGCAAAATGGTGTTTCCGGTATTGTTTCGCTGCTGATATCCTCATTACTGTCATTTCCTCCCGATAATAATATCAAAAGCATTGCAAGGACGCCTATCCCTGCTGTTATGTATGCTGCTTTGCGGCTGTTTTTTATCTTATCGGCAAGCTCCCTTAGCTTTTGCGCTATATATGATACAGGTTTCATATATCTACTCTCCTCCGACGATTATTTTTACATCGGCACCCTCTCCTACTGCCTGTGATACTATCCTCTGAGCTGCCGCTCTGTCCTTTTCACTGACAAGCTCTATCTGTGCTTCAGTAATAGATATGCTGCCGTCGGAGGAATTATTTATCACAACAGATATTTTCACGGGTTCGATCCCATTCTCATTAAGAATGCTTCTGAGGCTGTCACAGATATTTTCATTTATTCTGTCGTCTATCAGCATCTGAGTTATTTCCGTATAATCCTTTAGCTTCTCCCCTGTGGGGTCAAGCTCCGAAAGATCAAGATCGCTGTTTATGAATTTCGGCACTGTGACCATTATAAGAATGAGAGAAAAAATCACTCTGAGCTGCTTTGAAAGCTTTTCGGAAGGATTTATCCCCTCCGACACAGAAAATATTATCCCAAGAAAACAGGCAGACAGTGCCGCAGCTTTCAGCATTTCCATGACACGTCCCTCCCTATACGCTGCCAAGTCCCGCAGCCATAAGAATAATTGTGGAGATGACAAACATTACGCAGAAGCAGGACAGCACCGCAAGAATGAGTGACAGTGCCGATGCCGCTCCCCTGAAAAGACAGGAAAGCTCAGACGCTCCGAACATTTCCGAAGCAGCTCCTGCCGCTGTCATTACTAGATAAAGGCAGGCTGCTTCCAGCACAGGGGGAAGCAGTGTTACAGCCAGAGCAACTATCCCGAAAGCCCCTGCCGCTCCCCTGAGAAGCCCCAGCCCCGAGCGCATGGTGGAATATGCGTCTGCCACTGCACTTCCCACAACAGGGATAAAATTTGACGCCATGAATTTTGCCGCTTTAATTCCTAAGGTATCGGCGGCTGTTCCTACAACGCTCTGCATGGAAAGCATTCCCGTGAATATGGTCATGATAAAGCCTAAAATTATGGCAAGCCATTTTCTGAAAAGCTCTGTTATTGCAGATAGGCTGAATGTGGGATTTATGGCGTCAATAATGCTCATGGCAAGGCATAGGGATATTACGGGCATAACAAGCTCCGATACAAGCTTTACGGCAGCCTGGGCTGTCATAAGCATCACCGCACTGTAGCTTGCCGATGATGTGACACTGCCCGATGCGGTGCATATCCCCGCAAACACAGGCACATAGCAGAGCATGAATTCCCCGCCCCGCTGTATGGTAACAAATGCATTATCAATGCACTGCTCCATGGGCGGAATAACTACCGAGGAAACCGTCAGCACAGATATTATCCTGTAAACCCTTTCGCCGCTCTTATTTCCGGATATATCCGCCGCCGCTCCTCCTGCCGCTGCAAGAATTATGACGGAAAGCATTATCCCGAAAAGCTTCAGTGGGGCTGCACTGCTGTGACGAAGCTTTTCAAACATATACGATATGACCACAGAGGGCGAAAGGGAGGTTATGCCCTCTGCATTATCGGGAGTAATGCCGTTTTCTTCAAGGAAATCTGCGGCACTGTAATCAAGTCCGTCATAAATATCCTTTACTCCATATGCCTCCCCAAGCTCAGACAGGTCATTTTCTGCCGCCTTAACATCACAGCTAAGGAGCAGGAAAAATGCAAGCATTAATAAAAAAGATATTATTATTTTTTTCATAGCATTTAAATCAGCTCTCTTGCAAGCTCTGCTGCACGGTGAAAAAGCGGAAGTGCTATGACAAACAGCGCTGTTTTTCCCGCCGCCTCTGCCTGTGTGGCAAGTGCACTCTCGCCGCTGTCACGGCAAATATCCGCCGCAAGCTGCGTAAGAAAGCATATCCCAAGGCTTTTCATAAGTATTGTAAGATATTCTCCGCTGCCTCCCGTGGCGGAATACAGCTCCTCTATCTCCCGAAGCACAGGGGTTATCCCCACTGCCACCGCTGTCATTACACCTGCAGATACGATGGTCTTTATCAGCACTCCGTATTCCTTTGCACCGTTATCAAAGAGCCTGCACAGTGCGGCGGCAAACACACATACGGCTGCGATCAGTCCTAATTTTTCTCCGTCCATATTATATACCGAAGGTGCTTCGCACCGTATCAAACAATTCCGCTATCCTGTCTATGAGCATCATCAGAACCACCACAAGACCTGCAAGGGTCGTCATAAGTGCCTGCTCGTCCCTCTCTGCCTTTTTGAGAAGAATATTCAGTACAGACACAATTATCCCCACCCCCGCAACCTTGAAAATCAGCTCGATATCCATTGAAACCGTCCCTTTCCTATATTGCAAGCACTGCTATCAGCGCCCCCGCTACCGCTCCCAGCGAGCGATAGAGCCT
>CAMAIG010000197.1 GCA_945835085.1 uncultured Ruminococcus sp.
CAGAAATTTATGCTGATGTTCTGCGTAAAACAAAAGCCCGAACTGCCGAACAGATCGAGCTGTGCCTTGCATAAAGGCAAATAAAAAACCTCCCTGCGTGAACAAGGAGGTTTTGAATTGACCAAATGTTGACCAAAGAGTTTTTGACCACTCGCAAAGTGCGTAATAACGCAGGTTTTGAGGTATCTGATTATCTCTTTGAGAACTGAGGAGCACGACGAGCAGCCTTTAAGCCGTACTTCTTTCTTTCCTTCATTCTGGGGTCTCTTGTGAGGAAGCCAGCCTTCTTGAGAACAGGGCGAAGCTCAGGGTTGAAGTTGAGGAGAGCACGGGAAAGACCGTGTCTGATAGCACCTGCCTGACCGGTAACGCCGCCGCCTGCAACTGTGCAAACGATATCGAACTGCTCAGCTGTTTCGGTGAGAACGAGGGGCTGTCTAACGATGAGCTTAAGGGTCTCAAGGCCAAAATAATCGTCAATATCTCTGCCATTGATAGTGATCTTGCCGCTGCCGGGGTAAACTCTTACTCTTGCAACAGAGCTCTTTCTTCTGCCTGTGCCGTAAAAATACTGCTGTTTAGATTCGTACATAGTTTACACCCTCCTTATATCTCGTAATTTTCGGGCTTCTGAGCAGCATGGTTGTGCTCGGAGCCTGCATAAACTCTAAGACGGGTAAGAGCAGCTCTGCCAAGAGTGTTGTTGGGGAGCATACCGTTAACCGCGATCTTCATAGCTCTTTCGGGGTTTGTCTTCATCATTTCGCTGTACTTGGTCTCCTTAAGACCGCCGATCCAGCCTGTGTGCCACTTGTAGGTCTTCTGCTCAAGCTTCTTTCCGGTGAGGATAGCTTCAGCGCAGTTGATGATGATAACGTGGTCGCCGCAGTCAGCGTGAGGAGCGAAGGTAGGCTTGTGCTTGCCGCGGAGGATGGAAGCAGCCTGAGCAGCTACACGTCCGAGGGGCTTGCCGGAAGCATCAAGTACATACCACTTACGGCTGATTTCATTAGCCTTAGGCATATAAGTTGACATAGTCAGATTCTCCTTTTCAGATTTATTATCAAAAGTTGCCGCATACGTTTGGTATCGCCCTGCAAGCAACTCACATTCACAGGAACTCATACCTTTCCTTTACACAACAGTAATTATTATACAGCTTGATTTTATGTTTGTCAAGGGCTTTTTGTCCGAATTTTTAAAATATATCCTATTATCTCTTTAATTCTCTTTGAAATGCTTGATTTCTCTCCATTTCTTGAATTTCATTTCATTTTATTAAATTGCTTTTCCTTTGTATGTTATGACTGTATATAAACTTGAAACACAGCGGATTTTATTGATATTGACGTGCATCAATAAACCTTAGCTATAGGTTAGTAACAAACGTTGCCATAGTATTTATGACGGGTAATGTCAAAATACTATGGCAAATTTTATGTGTATACTATTAATGAATGCTGAAAAAGTTAGATCTCCTGTCCCTCAAAATAAACACCATACCATTTGAGGAAAATGAAAACCGTCCATATTTTTCTGCTGTTGTCGGATTTTTCGGCTTTGTGGTCGTCGAGGAGCTTTATAAGCAGATCGGTGTTGAAGAATTTTTCCGCCGCATCGGATCTGAACATATCCTTGACAATGCCGTAATATTTGTCTTCTCTGAGCCATACTCTGATGGGCACGGGGAAGCCGAGCTTTTTCTTGTTTGCGGTTTTTTCGGGTGCGGCACGCAGAGCTGCCTTTCTCATGGCAAGCTTTGTGTTTTCGGTGCTTACTCTGTATTTCCATGGGATCTGCTGAGCAAGCGCCATTACCTCCTTGTCAAGGAAGGGAACTCGAAGCTCAAGGGAATTAGCCATGGACATCTTGTCGGCTTTTAGAAGAATATCGCCCGTCATCCAGAGATGGAGATCGAGATACTGCATCTTTGTTATCTGATCCTTGCCCTTGACCTTCTCATAGAAGGGTGCAGTGATAACAGTTGGGTCGGGAGCGTCTGTTTTAATTTTCAGAAGATTTTTTCTGTCCCTTGGAGTAAACATATAAGCGTTTCCGATAAATCTTTCTTCAAGCTCCTTGCCGTTTCTTACGAGGAAATTAACACCTCGCTTTGCGGGAAGATGGCTTGCTGCGGCACCGATACCCTTTCTGATAAACTTCGGCAGTGCCTTGTAGCCCTTTGCGCCGAGAGGCTCCTTGTAAACATTATAGCCGCCGAATATCTCGTCTGCACCCTCGCCTGAAAGAACCACCTTAACATATTCCGAAGCCTTATTGCAGACAAAATAAAGGGCAATGCAGGAGGGGTCTGCAAGGGGTTCGTCCATGTGGTACTGTATCTTTGAGATGCTGTTCCAGTATTCCTCGGGAGTGATGACCTTGCTGATGTTCTCTTTTCCGATGAATTTGGAAAATTCCTTTGCCCAGCCGATCTCGTTATATCGTTCGTCCTCGCCGAAGCCTACTGTAAAGGTCTTGTCAACGTTGGCAACGCTTGCAACATAGCTTGAATCAACACCGCTTGAAAGGAAGCTTCCCACCTCAACATCTGCTATCTTGTGAGCCTCAACAGAATCCTTGAAGGTTTCCGAAATAAGCTCCACCCATTTGTCCATATCAGGCTCGTTGTTCTCATTGAAGCAGATATCCCAGTAGCGCTTTATATCAAGCTTTCCGTCCTTATATCTGAAATAGTGAGCGGGGAGAAGCTTGTAAACGTTCTTGAAAAATGTTTCATTTGTAGGGGAGTACTGAAAGGTAAGATAGTTTTCCAGCGCAGCAGTGTTCAGCTCCTTAACAAAAGCGGGGTGGGGGAGAAAGGATTTTATTTCCGAGCCGAACATGAAGGTGCCGCCCATATCTGCATAGTAAAAGGGCTTGATGCCGAAAAAGTCACGGGCACCGAAAAGCTCGCCTGTGTTCTTGTTCCAGATAATGAACGCAAACATACCTCTCAGCTTGTCGAGAAGCTTTTCGCCGTATTCCTCATATCCGTGAAGAAGGACTTCGGAGTCTGTATTAGTGGTGAACTTGTGTCCCTTTCCGATAAGCTCCTCTCTTATGGAGCGGTAATTATAGATCTCGCCGTTGAACATAAGCACCATTGACTTATCCTCGTTAAATATCGGCTGATCTCCGCTGTCTGTAATATCAATGATACTGAGCCTGCGAAAGCCCATTGCTATCTGCTCGTCAATATATCTTCCCTCGGAATCGGGACCGCGGTGAACTATCTTATCCATCATTTCCCCAAGGACCCTGTTGGAATTATCAATAGCGTTTGTAAAGCCTACAAATCCGCACATACTATCATCTCCGTTATCTTTCATTTATACTATTATGAGCCTGTATGAGCCTGTCGAAAAGTCATAATAAAGTGCTTAGAATAAAATGCCTTTTGTAAAATTTGGATTTATTACTTGCGTTACCGAGCCACAAAACAAGATTTTTATTTCTATCGCACCAACGAGTTGGCTTCAGCGACACGCTGATATTATTATATTTACGGTTTTATCGGCGTATGAATTGACCGATAAATACATAATACCATTTTGAGCCGTAAAGGTCAATAGAAACGCCCTCATTTTAACCGAAATGTCATAATCCTAAATCCTGCATTTCCTCCTTGGTAAGCGGTCTGAAAGAGCCTCTGGGAAGCGTCGGGTCAAGCACTACTCCTCCGACAGCGACCCGTTCAAGATACATTATACAGCAGTTTATGGCTCTCAGCATCCGCTTGACCTGATGATTTTTTCCTTCGGTAATGGTTATGCGTCCCGAAAAAATATCCTGCGAAGGATTTTTCAAAAGACTGTCCTTTTTCTTTTCGGGGAGATATTCCTCAATTTCCGTTATCTTGCCCGTTGAGATGCATTCAATAGAAGCTGGAAGGGTGGGAACAGATCTTCCCGTGAGCATAACGCCCTCATTTATCGCTTTTATCTTTTCATCGGTGAGCGTGCCTATAGCATAGAAAAAATAGGTTTTTGATACATGGCTTTTGGGCTGCATAAGCCTGTGTGTAAGCATACCGTCGTCCGTTACAAGGAGCAGACCCTCGGTGTCCTTATCGAGCCTTCCGACGGGATGAAGCCTGTCCCTTATATCCTCGGGGAAATGATCCATCACGGTTTTATGCAGGCTGTCCTTTTTTGCCGTAACGCAGCCACGGGGCTTGTTGAACATAAAATACATGGACATATTATCATTCCTTGATAGAAAACTGTCGGGCGGTTTATCCGTCTGACAATACAATTATAACTCCCACGGTATATT
>CAMAIG010000198.1 GCA_945835085.1 uncultured Ruminococcus sp.
ATTATAATTTGTTCTCTCGAACAAAACAAGATTATACTCTCTATGTTAATATATCATTCGAGGGTTGCTAAGACAAACGTATCAAATATCTACCTTTACTCCGCTTAGAGTAATACTTCCCAAACCACACAAGCCTGCACCGGAAGCTCTTCTTATATTCATACATACACTTCTTACACTGGTCATTATACTGTATCCTGTTCTTGTCATTCCAAAAGAACACCTATTGCACATAAGACAGAAAATATTCCTTGAGAATACATCAATCCCAAAAACATATTTAAACACTATAGTCAAATCTGCTTCCATTTTCCGGCGTTTTTTCTGCCTTCACATTCTCCCAATTCACTGTGCTTATCTTTTCAATCAGTTCCTCCATGCTGTCTGCCTGAACAACAGTCCTCTTGGTATCTGTACTGCCTTTTGCATAGCTTTGAAGCTCTTTCTCGGCTTTCTTTTCCGCAGCCTTTTTCTCCGTACGTTTTTCTTCTCTTGCTTCCTCAATGCGTTCTCTCTGTTTCGCACTTGATTTTTCCAATTCTGAAAAAAACTCGTTGTGCCATCATCACTAGAGGCAATGCCGATTTTGGTAATTTCAGTGTCTGCTGTACCTTCCTTCCCAAAAGCACATTCAAATCCATACTTTTGATTGATTTCCTCGGACATACGGACAGAGCTTGAGCGAAAGTGGCTTAGATAACGACAGCAGCCCCCGCACCCCCCTATTTATTCTTCTCCGGTAAACATATTTGTATGCTAAGCACACAGTCGGAATACTCGGCAGAAATTAAACCGTTCATTCTCTCAACAAGACTTCGGGCAATCGAAAGTCCCAGCCCTGTGGAGCTTCTTGCAGCTTCTACGGTAAAAAATCGGTCAAAAAGTCTGCCTACATCTACCCCGTCAAGAGAGGTCGCCTTGTTTGAAAACGTGACAACTCCGTCATCGTCAAGGGTGATATTCAGATCGCCGTCGCTGTATTTCAGCGCATTTCCCATAAGGTTTGAAAATACTCTTGAAAGATCGGCACGGCTTATCTCCCTTACTATCTTCTTTTCGGTGATACGGACAGACGGCTCTATGCCTTTTTCGCATAAAGCCGCATAATATCCCATAATGCAGTCCTCAAGAACATTGTTCACCGAAACAGCCTCCTTTACGGCTTCACCGCTTTCGGACATTACTACCGAATACTTGAAAAGCTCCTCAGTAAGCAGCTTCATAGCTTCTGCCCTGTCCTCGATAATATCAAGATATTTTGAAAGCCTTTCGGACTTTTCTTCATTTTTTATAAGGTCAAGATAACCGCATATTGCCGTCAAAGGAGTTCGCAGATCGTGGGAGATGTTTGTCACTGCGGTTTTCAACTCCGCATCACCCTGAGTATACTGCAGGTGTTCATGCCTTAAAATAACAAGTTGCCTGTTTATGCTGTCGGCAAGCTCACGCATATCCTTGTCATTGTTTGAAATGCCTATCAGCGTATTTGTATCGGTTTGCAGTCTGTCGGCAAATTCTCTTGATATTTCCCGTGCGGATTTTTTCATAAGATATATTTTCAAGCATAATGCAATGATAACAACAGATAGCATGCCGACAAGGCCGTAAACCATAATTGCACCCCTTTATTTCAAATCCTTAAATTGGAAAATAAGTAATCCGCATAGAGAAACGATTAGTATCAATCCACATAGACTACAGAAGTAACGATTCATTTCCTTGTAATCCGCTTCCTGCATTTGCAAAGCGGTATACTTTGCTAATGTGTCATTTGCATAAAATGTAAATCTCACACAGTTATTAATGGCTGCTGCCGGATTGCAAACATTGATTGCAGAAAGCACTGCTCTTTTTTTACCACCGACATATTGCGGATTGGGTTCATCTACATTTCGGTAGGTTTCATTTCCATCATCATATTGCAACTTTTCATAATGCAACATTTCCGGCTGATTTAACACATACCTAATCTCATAATCCGCCAGATAAAACCCAAGTGCCAACAAAATAGCAATGATCACAGAAGCCGTTCGATCAGAAGTAACAAAACTGATTGCAGCTGCCAAAGATATCATAGCAATATATACCAACAGCAGGAGAAAAACGATTCTCACTACGCCCGAAATTGGAAGCTTAGTCCAAAAATGAACCGTCATAATACCAAATGGCAAAATCATAAGCAGATAGGTAATAATCGTGACCGAAAAAATTGTCAGCAGTTCCGAAAGAAAGACTTGTGATTTTGTATAGCCAATTATAATTTTATTTCTGATAGTATGGTCGCTGAATTCTCTGCCAATTGCCAGTGTCGCCAAAATAATATCAGCCAAAAGTAATATCAGAAAATACGCGTCACCCACAAGATAATATAATGTACTTGTTCCAGGCTGTGCCTGTACAGAAGCATATCCTGCATAGATACCAAGTACCACCGACAACATAAGACAGCTTTGTGTCATGCTATTCTTCATATATCTGATAAAACAAGCACTGAATAATTTACTCATGCTTACCACCTCATTTCAAATTGAACTTCATAACCAAGACAAAAATACAATGTCTTACTTCTTATAAGCGGTTCAAAACCAGCGTTCAGCAGCTTTTTCATGACTGCCACCTCCCACAAGCGAAATATAGAAGCTTTCAAGGCTTTCGTCCTGCTCCTGCATTGAAAGCAGCTCGCAGTCTTTTTCGGAAAGAGCCATTGTCAGCTTTGTGATATTCGGTTTTCCGTAAACGTCTGCCGTTTTGGTGTCAACTATCTTGTATTCCATACCCATTCCGTCAAGCACCGTGGCAAGGGGCTTTGTATCGGTCACAGAAACTCTAACGCATTTACGGCAGGCAGCTTCAAGCTCCTCGGCACTCATTTCACGGACTATTTTTCCGCTGTCGATGAAGCCATAATGTGTGGCAAGCTTTGAAAGCTCATCAAGGATATGGCTTGAAATAAGCACGGTTATCTGCCGTTCACGATTGAGCTTTAAAATAAGCTCCCGTATCTCGATGATACCTTGTGGATCAAGTCCATTGATAGGCTCGTCAAGCACAAGAAAATCGGGACTTCCGCAAAGTGCAACAGCTATACCGAGGCGCTGACGCATACCTAGGGAGAAATTCCTAGCCTTTTTCCTGCCCGTATTTTCAAGCCCCACCAGCTTCAGCAGTTCGCTTATACCGTCAAACGAGGGCATACCGAGAATACGGTACTGCTGCTTTAAATTATCCTCCGCAGTCATATCCAGGTATATTGATGGAGTTTCAACTACTGCACCCATTCTTCTGCGTGAACGAGAGATATTCTTGTCCGTATTCTTGATGCCGTAAAGCTCAAAATCACCGCTTGTGGGTGATTGCAGACCGCATATAAGGCGGATAAGCGTTGTTTTGCCTGCACCGTTTTTGCCAACAAATCCGTAAATAGAGCCTTTCGGAACATTCATAGAAAAACCGTTCAGCGCAGTAAATTTGCGGTATTCCTTTTTTAATTCGTTTGTTTTCAGAACATATTCCATATGAATATCCTTCCTTTCTGAAAACATAATAACACACAATGGTCAAGAAAGCGGCAAAGGAAAAGTCAAGATTTGGTCAAGTTTTCATCTTGAACCCGATACCATAAACCGCGTCAATATAATCCTTGCCATTTACTGCCTGCAATTTATGACGGATATTGCTGATATGCTGTTTGAGGGAACGTTCCGTGCAGTCAGGCGTATCAAGGCTGATACGGTCAAGTATTGTGCTTCTGCTGAAGGGATTTTTCGGATTTTGCATAAGCAGCTTCAATATCGCACATTCTGTTCGGGTAAGACGTATCTCATTTCCTGCAATCTTTACGGTATATGTATCTGTAAATAAAGTTATATCATCGAATTGAAGAACATTTGCTGCAGCACTGTTATCGTTCCTGCGAAGCTGTACGGTTATCCTTGCGAGCAGTTCTTCAAGGTCAAAAGGCTTGGTCACATAATCAACAGCACCGCCGAGAAGCAGTCCCACCTTATCGGCAGTATCAGCCTTTGCGCTTACAACTATAACGGGGATATCCTTGATATTCGGAAGAAGTTCTTCCCCTGACAGTCCCGGAAGCATAAGATCGAGAAGTATCAGATCGGGCTTCTCATTTGACAGCAAGAGCTGAGCTTCCGTTCCCGAATATGCCCTTTTAACAGAATATCCCGCTCCTGTAAGAGCATCTTCGAGAAGGTCGCCTATATATATATCATCATCTATCACAAATATTTTTTTCATATCAATACCT
>CAMAIG010000199.1 GCA_945835085.1 uncultured Ruminococcus sp.
CTTATGCAGCTTGAATGGTCCGAGCAGATACGCCAAAGGACACACGGAAAAGTGCTTATTGTAGCACCTCTGGCAGTAACTACACAGACCAAAGAGGAGGGCAGAAAATTCGGCATTAATGTCAATATCTGTTCATCTCAGGGTGATACGACAGATGCCGCAGTTAATATCACCAACTACGAAAAGCTTGATAAATTCGTTGCATCGGAATTTGTTGCGGTTGTGCTTGACGAAAGCAGTATCTTAAAGTCCTATTCGGGCAAGGTGAGAAATCAGATCATCAGCTGTTTTAATAAAACGCCCTACAAGCTTGCCTGTACCGCAACCCCCGCTCCAAATGATTATATGGAACTCGGCAATCACTCAGAGTTCATCGGAGTTATGACACGCTCCGAAATGCTTTCGATGTTCTTCGTCCACGACGGAGGACAAACCTCCAAGTGGCGGTTAAAGGGTCATGCACGAAGCCTATTCTGGAAGTGGCTTGCAGGCTGGTGTGTTGTGGTGGATAACCCCATAAAGCTTGGTTATACAAGCGTAAGTTATGAACTTCCTGACATTTGCGTTAACGAAATAATCGTTGACGGAGAAAAGCCCGTAGAGGAAATTCTGTCAATGACCGAAAGAAGAGAAGCAAGACGTGATAGTCTGGAACTCAGATGTAAGGCAGCAGCAGAACTTGTTAATAATTCCGATGAACAGTGGCTTGTCTGGTGCGATCTGAACGATGAAGCGGATATGCTTAATAAGCTTATCGACGACAGCAAGAATGTCCAGGGCTCCGATAAGCCCGAATATAAAGTCGATACAATGAACGACTTCTCCGAAAATAAACTGAAATGTCTCGTCACAAAGCCGAAGATCGCAGGCTACGGAATGAACTGGCAGAATTGCCATAACATGATTTTCGTTGGACTTTCCGACAGCTTCGAAGCCTACTATCAGGCAATAAGACGGTGCTGGCGTTTCGGTCAGGAACATACCGTTAACTGCTATATTATCATATCTGCTAAGGAAGGAGCGGTAAAAGCCAACATCGAACGCAAACAGGCGGATAACGAACGCTTTAAGGAAGAGCTTATCGAGCTTACCAAGGATATAACCACAAGAGAACTAAAGTCCACTTGCAGAATAAGTACACCCTATGAGCCTGCAATGGAAATGAGATTACCTAATTGGGAGGAATTCAACAATGGTAAATGTGCTTAATCAGTGTGTAACAGATGACTATGCTTTGTATAACGGCGACAGCTGCGAGGTGATAAAGTCTATCCCGGATAACAGTATCCACTATACGATTTTCTCTCCCCCATTCAGCAGCCTTTATACATATTCCAATTCCGATAGGGATATGGGGAATTGCAAGAACGACAACGAATTCTATGAGCATTTCATATTCCTTGCAAAGGAGCTTTACCGTGTAACGATGCCGGGCAGACTTCTCTCATTCCACTGCATGGATCTGCCAATGATGAAGGAACGTGACGGAGTTATCGGACTGAAAGACTTCCCATCAATGCTCAGACAGATATTTGAGGACTGCGGATTCATCTATCACAGCAAGGTAACAGTATGGAAGAATCCCGTCACGGAAATGCAGAGAACAAAAGCCCTCGGACTTTTGTGGAAACAGATAAAGAAGGACAGCAGTATGAACCGTCAGGGAATCCCCGACTATATCGTAACAATGCGCAAGCCAGGAGATAACCCCGAACGTGTTACCCATACCGATGAAACATTCCCTTGCGATGTATGGCAGCAGTATGCTTCTCCCGTGTGGATGGATATAAAACAGTCGGACACCTTGCAGAAGAAATCCGCAAGAGAGGAAAAGGACGAAAGACATATCTGCCCCTTGCAGCTCGAAATTATTCAGCGTTGCATCGAACTGTGGACAAACCCTAACGATATAGTTTTAGAACCCTTCGGCGGTATAGGCTCAGTACCATACGTTGCAAGGAAGCTTGGCAGAAGAACAGTAGCCTGCGAGCTTAAGGAAAGCTATTATAACCAGATGGTCAACAATGTGAAGAGCATTGATTCGGCTGTTGAGAAAACAGTTGGGCAGCAGATTACTTTTGATGATTTCGATATGGAGGGCGTTTAATGGAAATCAAACAGATTCGGAAAGGAAGTAAGAGAAATGGCTGATACATACAGAAGCAAAGTGTACACGGAACGCCCCGCTTATGCGGATTACGATGCACCTGCAAAATTCGATGCTATCGAAGGCATCATAATTACACGTCTGTTACAGCACCCAAAAGCTATATGCTCGTACAGCGGCGGTTCGGACAGCGATGTCCTGATTGATTTGATAGAAAGGGCAAGACGGAAAATCCCCGATTTGAATATCCCACCTGTGAAATATGTATTTTTCAACACGGGCTTGGAGATGAAGGCAACGAAAGACCATGTCAAGGCGATTTCCGAAAAGTACGGTGTTGAAATCGAGGAATGCAGACCGAAAACAGGAATTGTGCAGTCGTCCCGAATCCATGGAATACCGTTTGTGTCGAAGATCATGTCCAATGGGCTGTCAGAATGGCAGAAAAAAGGCGTTCCGCTATCCATCGCTAAGGAATACGATGAAGCGGAGGACAAAGCTGCCAAGCGGCAGGAACTTCGGGAACGCTATCCCAAATGCGAAAGTTTGATTAATTTTCTCTGCTGCTGCAACAAGGCAGGAGAGCCTAGACCGAACATTCAGCTTGTTATTAATTCATCACGATATATGCGTGATTTCATCGCTGAAAATCCGCCTGATTTCAAGATTTCTGCGAAATGCTGCGACTATTGTAAGAAGCAGGTCGCACACAAGGCACAGAAAGGCTATGACATGATTATCACGGGAGAAAGAATGGCAGAAGGCGGCATGAGATCAGTACCTAGGAATGCCGAATTTTACGATAATCCCAACAACACCATGTGTTTCTATGAAGCGTCGAATAGCCAATTCAGATTCCGTCCGCTGTATTACGTTTCGGATCAGGACAAGGCATGGTACAAGGAATACTACGGGCTGAAATATTCGGACGCATATGAGGTCTATGGGCTGACACGGACAGGCTGTTGCGGTTGTCCCATAAGTTACAAGGCTATCGATGATTTGGAAAAAATCAAGCCCTACGAGCCGAATGTCGTCAAGGCGGCATGGAACATATTCGGAAAAAGCTATCTCTATCGTCAGGCTTACAACGAATATAAGGCGGAAAGGGATAGAAAATCAGAGGAAATGCCCGAATAGTTGACGTTGTTTTGGGGAGGAAATATCAATGAAAAATAAATTCTGCCGCAAATGCGGAAGGAAAGCAATATATTGCAAGCTGGGGCTGTGTTACTGCGCAGCTTGCTATCGGAAAATATATGGAGGTGCTGACTAATGACAGCTTGTTACAAGGACCGCTTAGAGCCTTGCTACGAGGACTGCCCCGGCTGTGAATACGCTAATGCCAAAGAATGCGATTTCTGTGGATATTCGGGGCATGTTAGCGGGAATATGAAATTCTATGCGCATGGAGGATATACGCTGTGCGAGGACTGCCTTGTCCGCGAATATTCAAAGGAAGGGAAAAATCTGCACTACGAATTCCTCCAGGAGATGCAGGACGAATACAGAGAATTCGTTCTGGACTATTTCGAGGAGGACATGATCAATGAGTGATTTTTCTTCGGGTGTTTCGGGATATGTCAAGGCGGTGGCTATTGTTGCCGTGAATTTTCCCATTGATTTAAAGGGCAATGCAGATGTATGCTGCTATCAGTGCCCGTATTTCAGCCGTTCAAGCGGGGTCTGTCAGCTGAATAAGGCTATCCCCGCTTATCCTGCTAAGTATATCGGACAGGAGTGCCCGTTCTGGGGCAGCCTGAACAGCGAGGAGGATAATGATGGATAAGGATTTTTTGGACAAGCTGTCCGCTGTTCAGATGGAGTTAAAGGCTCCTAAGGGGCAGTATAACTCATTCGGAAAATATTCTTACAGAAGCTGTGAGGATATTCTGGAGGCGGTCAAGCCGTTGCTTTCCAAAAACGGGCTGACGCTTCTGTTGACGGACGAGCCTGTTGCCGTCGGGAGCAGAGTGTACATCAAAGCGACTGCCCGTCTGATAAACGGCTGTGATAGCATAGTTGATAGCATAGAGGTCACGGCATACGCCCGTGAGCCTGAGGATAAGAAGGGTATGGACACAAGTCAGGTCACGGGAACAGCGTCGTCATACGCCCGAAAATACGCTTTAAACGGGCTTT
>CAMAIG010000200.1 GCA_945835085.1 uncultured Ruminococcus sp.
ACGATATTTCTCGGTATCTCTCTCATGCCGCTGTAATACTGAGCGAGAAAATCCTCTATCATGGAGCTTTCACCGTCACCGTCAACGGAAAACTCCTCTCCGAGAAAATACTCGGCTCTGTCAAAAAGCCGTCCCCCTCGGTACATTATGACCGCCGCACAGGCTTCGCCGCCGTTTCGTGCAATTGCCACAGCGTCCGTATCGGGTAGCTGCTCGGTGATGATATTCTGGCTGTCTGCCGCACGGGAAACTGCATTTATCCTGTCCCGAAGCTTTGCTGCTGCTTCAAAATCAAGGCGCTCTGCGGCGTCATTCATCTGCTCGGTCATTCTTTCCACAGAGGCTTCCGAGCCGCTTTGCATATATTCCTTTGCCTCGTTGATGATATCTGCGTATTCCTCCTCTGAGATGTTTCCCATGCACACGCCCATGCAGCGTTTAATGTGGTAATTCAGACAGGGTCTGCCTTTTCCGATATCACGGGGGAATTTTTTATGGCAGGAGGGCAGCATGAATACACGGTTTGCTTCGAGAACGGTCTGCTTTGTTACAAAGGAGCTGGTATAGGGTCCCATAAGCTCTCCCGATGAGGGCTTCTGAAGCTCGGCGGTTATCTTTGAAAAGGGGGGCGGCGATATCCTTATATAGCTGTAGCCCTTGTCGTCCTTTAACAGGATATTGTATTTCGGGGAATGCTGCTTTATCATGGAGCATTCCAGCACCAGAGCTTCATATTCTGAGTTTGTCACGATAAAGTCATAATCGTAGACATTCTCAACCATTTTTGCAACCTTGGGAGTGTGGTTCGGAGTTTTTGCAAAATATGAGGACACACGGTTCCTGAGATTTTTCGCTTTTCCTATATATATAATGTGTCCGTCCTTGTCCTTCATCTGATACACTCCCGGAGCGGTGGTCAGAAGATAGGTCTTTTCACGGAGATAATCGAGTCTTTCGTTCATAAGGATCACCTCACGTCACGTTTTTTCGGGGGACTGTGACTTTTTCCCCGAATTTACAAGATAGATGCCTGTGCATACAAGGAGCAGCGCCAATGCGGTCTTTCCGCCGAAAACGGAGCCTTCCTTCAGCAGAAGAGTTGAGAGGATCACTCCGAAAATGGGATTGAGAAATCCGTAAACTGCCACTCTTGAAACGGGATTTAGCTTTAACAGTATGCTCCAAAGAGAATATGCACAGGCAGAAACTGCGGCAAGATACAGAAGGAGCAATGTGCTCTTTGTGCCGCTGTAATTAATCTGACCGCCCATTGCACAGCCTGCGGCAGTCATTGCGCCGCCGCCGAAAAGAAACTGCCAGCCCGAAAGCATAACAGGGTCCGTTCCACGGGAGCTGTAATGCTTCATCAGCACCGTGGAAAAGGCATAGGACAGGGTGGAGAGAAGGATAAATCCCTCTCCCGTGAGCGAAAATGACATATCAAAGCCGCTTCCGAGATTTACAAGCACTACTCCCGCAAATCCCGCTGCACAGCCTGCAAGCTTTCTTCCGGTCACCTTCTCCATTCTGAAAATAAGTCCCGACACCAGCAGCGCCGCAAAAACATTTGCACCCTCTATTACAGACGCTTTTACTCCCGAGGTGGAGGAAAGACCTATATAAAAAAGTACATACTGGAGTATGGTCTGGAAAATACAGAGAAGGAACACCTTTGACAATTCATTTCTTTTTGGGACAAGAAGCCTTTTTGAGCCGATGCTTCCCATTGCAATGCCCATAACTCCCGCTGTCATAAATCTTATTCCCGCAAAAAGTATCTGAGAGGCAAAGTCATTGGAAGGGATCCCAAAAACCTCATAGCCTATTTTTATCACGGGGAAGGCACTGCCCCACAGGAGATTACAGAGGGCTGCGGCGGCAAATACTCCCACAGCGGAGGTAAGAAGCTTATTTCCCTGCTTTGGGGTTTCAGGGTTATTCACAGGCATATTCCTCAACTGCATAGAGCATTTTATTGTCCACCAGAGCATCTATCTTAACGCCGTCGGCTTCATATTCCTCGGAAAATATCTTTCCCTCGCTGCGAATGGAGCTTAGCAGTCCTCCCTTGTCATAGGGAATGATGAATCTGCCCCGTGTAGATGTGGCGGGAAGATTTTCCGCAATGCACATGAGAAGCCTGTCAAAGCCCATTTTCTGCTTTGCGGATATTTTTACGGTGGTGCTGTCCTCGGGAAT
This sequence comes from uncultured Ruminococcus sp., assembly GCA_945835085.1. Lineage (GTDB taxonomy): Bacteria > Bacillota > Clostridia > Oscillospirales > Ruminococcaceae > Huintestinicola. The sequence goes on from CAMAIG010000200.1 coordinate 2,200, forward strand.
GTTCTCATATCCAATGAGCTTGTCGCACTTATTGAGGACGGTTATCCTCGGAATGCCCTCGCAGCCCAGGTCGTTTAAAAGTTCCTCCGTTACCTTTGCCTGACCGTATGCGTCCTCGGAGCTTATGTCAATAACGTTTATGATGATATCGGCGTTTGATGCCTCTTCAAGGGTGCTTCGGAAGGCTTCCACAAGATGATGGGGGAGCCTTCTGATAAGTCCTACGGTGTCTGCAAGCAGCACACTTCTGCCATCGGGAAGCTCGATTGCACGGGAGGTGATGTCAAGGGTCGCAAAAAGCTTGTCCTCCGCAAGTACGCCTGCATCGGTAAGGGCATTGAGAAGGGTGGACTTTCCCACATTAGTATATCCCACAACGGCTGCAGTGATGACATTGTCCTTTTTTCGCCTGCTGCGTATCAGCCCACGGCGCTTCTTGATATCCTCAAGCTCCTCCTCCAGAGCTTCTATCCTTCGCCTGATATGACGGCGGTCGGTTTCAAGCTTTGATTCACCGGGACCTCTTGTTCCTATTCCGCCTCCGAGCCTTGAAAGGGCTATTCCCTTTCCCGCAAGATGAGCAAGACGGTATTTCTGCTGAGCAAGCTCTACCTGGATACGTCCCTCGCCCGAAACTGCTCTTGCGGCGAAAATATCAAGTATCAGCGTGGTGCGGTCGATAACTCTGGTGTCGGTTATCTCCTCGATGTTTCTCGTCTGATTTGCGGTAAGCTCACAGTCGAAAATGAGAAGCTCCGCTCCTAAGACTTCTATATCCGATGTCAGCTCGGAAAGCCTGCCCGAGCCGATATATGTTGCGGTATCGGGAGCGGGACGCTTCTGGGTCACGGTGGCAACCGTTTCGGCACCTGCCGTTTTTGCAAGCTCCTCAAGCTCGCTGAGGGATAGCTCTGCGTCAAATTCTCCCGTGTCAACTGTTACAAGTATTGCCTTAACGGGAGCTTCCTCCCTGGCGGTATTTATAAGCTCTGCCAAAATAAAACCTCCGGTTTAATGTACATATAATTTAATGTACATATAAATAGTATAGTCGGGTCAGTGTCAGAAATACTTTATCTCCTTTGTGAGCTGGAGAAGCATTTCAAGCCTTGCAATGTCCTTATATTCGGGCTTGACCATATAATAAACGTAATTTTCAAGGACGTTCACATCGGGAACGCTCCTGCCCTCTATCTTGAAGTTGCAAAATCCCATGGGCACATATTTCTCATAGATAAGCTCGGGAGAAATATGAAGAGGGGAATCTGTTGTCTGATAGAGATGACGCATCATACATTCACAGGCAAATGGCTCGGGAGAATAGGGTGTGTTCGTTTTTTTCTTCATGTGCTCTGTACATTCGATCTGGCTTCTGCCGATAGAACGGTAGTGATCTCCTCTGCGCTTGCAGGCGGGATTGCAGCAGGGATTTATGAGAAGCTCCGCTTTTTCCTTGTGGGGAAGCTTTTCAAGCACCTCGAAATTATTGTTAAAATTGTAGTCAAGCACCACAAGGGAATAGTCCTTTTCCATCTCCCCGCAAAGCTCATCAAAGTCCTCAATCTGCTTGCAGGTGGAGCTTGTTATGGGCATATGGGGGAAATGCTCCCTGATATAGTCCTCAAGCATGGGAGAAAAAACTATGGCTTCATTCAGACCGTTGTCTGCGGCTTTGAGAACGGCATTGCAGTAGGGGTCGGAAAGATGCTCATACTTTATAAGCGGGTTTGTCATGGTAAATCGGCAGGGTATGCCTCGCTTGTTGAGCTGGACTATTATCTCGCGTATTATTCTCGGGTCACATGGACCGTGGAGAAAGCGTCCACCGTTCCACAGCATATTGGGGAAGCTGCCGTATACCGAGCCTATCTTAACGCCGTCGTAAAAATATTGCGGGCGCTTTTTCATGTATTCGATAAGGGTTAGGTTGAGCCTGAAATGTCTGAAAAAATCGGGAATGTGATATTTTATCTCCATACTGTATGACGTCCTTTCGGCGAATTGGTCTTATACTATTATAAGATATTTGCGCTCTCGTGTCAAGG
>CAMAIG010000201.1 GCA_945835085.1 uncultured Ruminococcus sp.
CAAAATGTGTTACAGCCTTTTTCGCTCTATATTTAATTATAACCGAATACCCGCCGAATGTCAACGATATTATTGCTAAATTTTTGTGATATCCACCATTTCCATCCCGTCAATGCTCTTGCCCATTGCAAGAATATCTGCAACTGCATTTGCGGTGTCTATGGCTGTAAGGCAGCATATAGAACGTTCAACGGTCTTGCGGCGCATCTTTACGCTGTCAAACTGAGGAATACGTCCCTTTGCAGATGTTGAGATAACATAGCTTATCTTTCCGCTGTCAAGAAGGGACATTACATTGGGCTTTTCCTCCGATGCCTTTCGTACAACATTTGCAGCGACCATGTTCCTGTTGAGAGTTGAAGCTGTTCCGCCTGTTGCATAGATATCAAAGCCCAGCTGCTCAAATTTTTCGGCTACATAGATAATTTCCTGCTTGTCGGTATCACGGACTGTTATAAGCACTCCGCCGTCCTTCTTCATATTATAGCCTGCAGCGATAAGTCCCTTAAAGAGAGCGTCCTCAAAGGTCCTTGCAATACCAAGGCATTCACCTGTGGATTTCATCTCGGGACCGAGAGCGGTATCAACATCATGGAGCTTTTCAAAGCTGAATACGGGTACCTTAACTGCAATGAAATCCGCTTCCTTATAAAGTCCGCTTTCATATCCCTGCTCCTTCAGTGACTGACCCAGCATGATCTTTGTGGCAATATCCACCATGGGAACGCCCGTAACCTTTGAAATATAAGGCACAGTTCTGGAGGAACGGGGATTTACCTCGATAACATAAACCTCATTATTGTAAACAACATACTGAATATTTACAAGTCCCACTACATGAAGCTCTGTCGCAAGACGGCGTGTGTATTCAATGATTGTTTCACGGATCTTCTTTGTAAGTGTAAGGGCGGGATATACAGAAATAGAGTCGCCTGAGTGAACGCCTGCACGCTCAATATGCTCCATAATTCCTGGAATGAGATAGTCGGTGCCGTCGCAGATAGCGTCTACCTCAACCTCCTTGCCCATCATATACTTATCAATGAGCACAGGATTTTCAAGGGCTGTCCTTGTAATGATATCCATATACTCGATAATGTCCTGATCCGAATGAGCGATTATCATATTCTGTCCGCCCAGAACATAGGAAGGACGCATAAGTACGGGATATCCCAATGACTGTGCCGCAGATAGCGCTTCTTCCGTATTCATTACGGTATGTCCTGCAGGACGTGGAATATGGCACTTATTGAGAAGCTCGTCAAATCTTTCTCTGTCCTCGGCAGCGTCAATGCTGTCGGCAGAGGTGCCGAGTATTCTTACGCCCATATCGGAAAGGTGCTTTGTAAGCTTGATAGCTGTCTGTCCGCCAAACTGCACCACAACTCCGTAGGGCTGCTCGGTTTCGATTATGCTCTCAACATCTTCCTTTGTGAGCGGGTCAAAATAAAGCCTGTCACCCGTGTCAAAATCCGTGGATACGGTTTCGGGGTTATTGTTGCAGATGACTGCATCATAGCCCATTTCCTTCAGTGCCCATACGCAGTGAACGGAGCAGTAGTCAAATTCTATTCCCTGTCCTATTCTGATAGGTCCCGAGCCGAAAACGATTATCTTTTTCTTGCCCGTATCTGTCCTGTCGATAAACTGACGTGCCTCATTCTCCTCGTCAAAGGTCGAATAGAAATAAGGTGTTTCAGCCTTGAATTCTCCTGCACAGGTATCAACCATTTTGAATACGGCACGGGTCCTCTTGGGACATTTCTGACCGCTTATTCTTTCAATGGTGCTGTCAAGATATCCGTATTTTTTCGCAATATCATACTTCTCACAGGTAAGCTCGCCGTCGGCAAGATACTTTTCAAGCTCCACAAGGTTATTAAGCTTTGCAAGAAACCAGTTATCTATCTTAGTGATCTCATGTATCCTGTCGATAGACACTCCCCTCTTCAAGGCTTCAAAAACCACAAAGGAGCGTTCATCATCAACATTGCTGAGCCTGTCTTCGATCTCTTTATCGGAAAGTGCCTCAAGCTTTTTCAGGTTCATACTGTCAAGTCCAAGCTCTATGGAACGCACCGCTTTCATCATTGCCTGTTCAAAGGATGTGCCGATAGCCATTACCTCGCCCGTTGCCATCATCTGTGTGCCGAGAGTTCTCTTTGCGTAAACGAATTTATCAAAGGGCCACTTGGGGAATTTTACAACTACATAGTCAAGTGCAGGCTCAAAGCAGGCATAGGTCTTTCCCGTAACTGCATTGATTATCTCATCAAGGCTGTAACCGATAGCAATCCTTGTTGCAACCTTTGCGATAGGATATCCCGTTGCCTTTGACGCAAGAGCGGAAGAACGGGAAACTCTCGGATTTACCTCAATTACTGCATACTCAAAGGACGTGGGATGAAGTGCAAACTGGCAGTTGCAGCCGCCCTCAACCTTCAGCTCTGAAATAATATTAAGCGCTGCTGTTCTAAGCATCTGATACTCTTTATCTGTAAGTGTTACAGCGGGAGCTATAACGATAGAGTCCCCTGTATGAACGCCCACAGGGTCAAAATTCTCCATGGAGCAGACGGTGATAACATTTCCCTTGCTGTCACGGATAACCTCAAACTCGATCTCCTTCCAGCCGCTGATGCATTTTTCAACAAGTATCTGGGTAATAGGAGAAAGACGAAGTCCGTTTGTAGCAATATCTATAAGTTCCTCCTCGGTGTAAGCTATTCCTCCGCCCGTTCCGCCGAGAGTGAACGCAGGACGAACGATAACAGGGTAATCTATTACCTTAGCAAAATCCACCGCATCTTCAACGGTTTCAACGACCTTTGAAGGAATAACAGGCTCCCCAATCTTCTCCATTGTATCCTTGAATGCCTGTCTGTCCTCAGCCTTATGGATAGTTTCGGGATCTGCACCGAGCAGCTTCACATTATGCTCTTCAAGGAAGCCGCATTCAGCCAGCTGCATTGAAAGTGTAAGTCCCGTCTGACCGCCCAGGGTGGAAAGGATACTGTCAGGCTTTTCTATCTCGATGATCTTCTTGACAACATCAAGAGTGAGGGGCTCAATATAAACCTTATCTGCCATAGCCTTGTCGGTCATGATGGTAGCAGGGTTTGAATTTATAAGTACGACCTCAAGACCCTCCTGCTTGAGCGCACGGCACGCCTGGGTGCCTGCATAGTCGAATTCGGCAGCCTGTCCGATAATTATAGGACCCGAGCCGATAACAAGAACTTTTTTTATATCTGAACGAAGCGGCATTTTATTCAGCCTCCTTTGAAGCCTTGATCATATCAATAAACTCATCAAAAAGATAAGCTGTATCCTGAGGACCTCCGCAGGCTTCAGGGTGAAACTGTACCGTAAAGCATGGGAAATTCTTATATCTGACGCCTTCACAGGTGCGGTCGTTTGCATTGATATGCGAAACCTCTCCCACCTCAGGGTCAATACTGTCATTAACAACAGCATAGCCGTGATTCTGGGAGGTAACAAAGGTCCTGTCATGGGCAAGGTCAATTACAGGCTGATTTGCACCACGGTGTCCGTATTTGAGCTTTTCTGTGCGGGCACCGTTTGCAAGCGCCATAAGCTGATGACCCAGGCAAATGCCGAACATGGGTATGCCAAGCTTTCTGATCTCCTTGAGGTTCTCGATAACTTCTGTATTTTCCGCAGGATCTCCGGGGCCGTTTGAAAGCATTATTCCATCGGGAGCCATTGCCTTTATCTCATCTGCAGGAGTTGATGCGGGAACAACAGTAACATTGCAGCCACGCTTTATAAGCTCTCTGCGGATATTAAACTTATATCCGAAATCGTAAAGCACTACATCGTATGAGGGATTTTCAGCCTTGAATACTTCCTTCTCCTTCACGGTTACGGAGCTGACTGCATTTTTGATAGAGAAGGCTCTGATCTTCTCAAGCAGTTCCTCTTTATGTTCGTAAACATTTTCTGTCGTGATGACGCCGTTCATAACACCGTTTTCACGGATAATTCTTGTAAGGCATCTTGTGTCGATGGAGTGGATACCGATTATGCCGTGCTTTTTGAGGAACTCGTCCACATTGCCCTCGCATCTGAAATTGGACGGTGCATTGCACCACTCTCTTACGATATATCCGCTTACGCATGAGGTCTTGGACTCGTAATCACTGTCATTCACGCCGTAGTTGCCGATGAGCGGAAATGTCTGTGTAACGATCTGACCGAAGTAGCTCGGGTCTGTGAGAGTT
>CAMAIG010000202.1 GCA_945835085.1 uncultured Ruminococcus sp.
GTGTGATGTGATATATAATAGATATTGTAGAGGTCGGTTGAGCTGACAGAGTGTCAGAATTTTAATAATAAGGAGGTTACAATTTGACAAATACAAAAACTGCTGCAGCGTATGTTCGTGTATCAACCGACGATCAGCTCGAATATTCGCCTGACAGTCAGATTAAAAAGATTCGGGAATACGCCGAAAGAAATAACATACATGTTCCCGATGAATTCATTTTTATTGATGAGGGCATAAGCGGACGAAAAGCCGAAAAGCGTCCCGATTTTATGAAAATGATATCTCTTGCGAAAACCAAGCCTAAACCCTTTGATTTGATACTTGTCTGGAAATTTTCACGTTTTGCCCGTAATCGTGAGGACAGCATTGTTTACAAATCAATGCTGCGCAAACAATGCGGCATTGATGTGGTATCCATCTCGGAGCAGATAGGTGAAGACAAAACTTCCATTCTTATTGAAGCGCTTCTTGAAGCTATGGATGAATACTACTCAATAAATCTTGCAGAAGAAGTAAAGCGTGGAATGAACGAGAAGTTTTCCCGTGGAGGAGTTGTTTCACAGCCGCCTTTTGGTTATAAAATGGGTGACGGTGTTTTTGTTCCCGATGAGGAAACTGCCCCTATCGTTAAAATGATCTATGAAGATTTCGTTTCGGGAATGGGTGTTCGTAAAATTGCAATGAAGCTCAATGATATGGGAGTGCGTTCTACTAAGGGAAACAAGTTTGAAAACCGCACTGTGGAATATATTCTCTGCAACCCTACATACATTGGCAAGCTGCGCCGTAACCCCAACGGCTGTGAGAATGGCGACAGATTTCATCAATCGTCAGATACGATCATAGTTGACGGCAAGCATGAACCGATAATCAGCAACGAACTGTATCAGGCAGCAAACGAAAAATTGCGGGAAAACAAAAAGCGTTACGTCAGAAATGCTCAGCAGAAAAACGCAGATTTTATGCTTCGTGGTCTTGTCAGATGTTCCTCCTGCGGCTCAACGCTTGTGCAGGCAGTGAAAGGTAAATCACTTCAGTGCCATAAATACGCAAGGGGACAGTGCGAGGTATCTCACAGTATAACGATTTCAAAAATGAATGAAGCTGTACTTAAAAAGCTTGAATCTGATTTTGAAAACTGTGAATTTGAATTTGAAATCAGAAAAGACCATGCCATTGACACAGGCAACATAAACAGCATTCTGCTTGAAAAGGAATATAAAAAGCTTGAACGTGTAAAAGAAGCTTATGAAGCAGGCATTGACACTCTTGAAGAATATAAGCTGAATAAAGCACGAATTCAAAACAGAATTGCAGAGCTTGAAAAGGATATTCCAAAACCTTCAACTGAGGAGATCACCGATAAAATTAAAGCAAGCATTTCCGATATCCTTGTCCGGCTTCGTGACAACAAAGTATCCGAAAACGAAAAGAATACTTTATTGCGTTCAATTATTGCGGGGATAATATTCGATAAAAAGAATATGACTATTCAGATCAGGTATCACCTTGTTTATAATTCGCCCTGATACTATATCTTTTGGGAATTCAGACCTCCCAACTGAGAAATAATGATCTTAGCCAATGCTGGGTTAGTGTTTTTAATCTTAACAGGATATTGGAGCTTTTTTTCGTATATCCACATTGTCAGTTAGCCTCCTTTTCCCATGGCCATGGACCATTTGCCCATTCAAATACATTATTGCAGGAGGAATCGAGTGCAGTGATAGGACCGTATCTGTTTGTATATGCATCTACAGCCTGTTTGCGTAATTCTTTATACTTTCTGAATGCTTCCAGACCATTTCTGCAGTTGGAGTGAGTATCAAGATATAGCTGAAGCTCATACAGATAAAAATCATACATCTGTATAGCATACAACAGACGGCTTCTGTTATTTTCCATAAAGCACTGCACCCTCCTTTCCCAAAAACGGGTAATCAAGGCATGGAAATATAGTGCCTTTTTGAAGGGCAACATTTTCCGCATATGTTTCTTCCCATTTCTGATAAGGTACATATGCCATAGCAAGGGGAGTGTCATCAGGGAATTTTCCATCGGGAAAACTCAATCCTTCCGAGCGGCATTTGGAGTAAATCATCACTTTTCTCCTTTCAGAAATAAACCTTACAACATTATCATACAATAATGCTGTTTATGTCATTTTATGCAGAAACAGTTGGAATGGTTACAAAAAAAGACTGCCGCAAATCTGCAGCAGTCAGAGTATCAGTGAAGTAATTTTTTCGGCAGTATATATGTTTTATCATTAACCGGTGCTGCCGAAGCCGCCGGTGCGCTCACCGGATGCGTCATCATCTGTGGTAATACCGAATGGGATAAATATACCCTGTGCAAAGGAGTCGCCGACCTTCAGCGTAACAGTCTTATTTTCATTGCTTTCATTTGTGAGCTTTATCATTATATGTCCTTGGTTATCGGCATTATAATAGTCTGCATCAATTATCCCCACGGTGTTATCCAGGCGAAGCCGATACTTGAAGCCAAGACCGCTTCTCGGGCAGCACATGAGAAACCAGCCCTCATCAATGCGGCATCTTATACCGGTGGGAACGATAATGGTCGAATTAGGCTTTAATGATACATTAACTGTGCAGAAAAAATCATAACCCGCAGAGCCTTTTGTTGACCTTTTGGGCAGGGTAATGCTGTTATAAACAGCCTCTATCTCGGCTTTATCGGAATTATTCAATAGTGCTGTGCAGTCCGAATAAAACTGTTCAAATGAAACCTTTTCAAATTCAGCTATCCTATTCATAAAAATATACCGTTTTATCTTGATGAATTTCTTACAATAAGCTTGTGCTCGAGAATAACAGTGTCACTGCGCTTTACCGGATTATGTATATTCTCAATAAGTCCTGCAATGACCTTCTGTCCGATCTCATATCCCGGCTGAGAAACAGTTGTTATTTCAGGGATAAACATTTCACTGAGGCTGATGTTATCAAAACCGCATACCTCAAGCTCTGTGCCTATTTTTATGCCTTTTTTTATTGCCTGCTTTATTACACCAACAGCAAGCAGATCGGAAATGCAGAATATTGCTTCCGGAGGGTTATCAAGGAACATGAAATAATCAAGTGCCTTGAACCCGTCAGAATAGTCGTATGTGCAGCGGAAAATATATTTCTCGTCCTTATCAATACCAAATTCATTCAAAGCCCGAGTATATCCTACCTCACGGTCGGTTGAGGAGAGAGCTTCCGTCATTCCTCCCGTGGTAACGAGTCCGATCCTTCTGTTTCCTCTCCTGAGAAATGCGCTTACAGCATCATAAGCAGCAGCTTCGTTATCAATAGTGACAGTGAAAACCTGGGAATTCTCCACTCTTTCACAGCAAAGGGCAATGTTATATTTACGGTTAAGGTCGTTGAGTGTTTTTGCGTCAAGCTTTGTTCCCATCAGCACAGCTGCGTCAACAGTGCGGTTAAAAAGCATTTCAAGAAGACGCATTTCAGTTCCGAGGTGGCTGTAGCTTGTTGAGAGCAGGATATCATAATCGGGCTGGGCTGCATCCTGCATTCCCTTTATAATTTCGCTGTAAAAGGTTTGTTCGGTGGAGGGGATAATGACAAGGATATTATTGGTTTCGCATTTGCGGAGATTTCTTCCGAGAAAGTTGGGACTGTAGCCCAGCTCCTTAATGACATCGTTTACAGCCGCAGCAGTTTCCTCAGAAACGGCATTGCTGTTATTAAGAACTCGTGATACCGTTGCAACAGAAACACCGGCGGCTTTTGCAACATCTTTAATTGTAACACTCATATCAATACCCCTTTATTCCTGTTATATGATTTTTTCTTCATCACTGAGAGAGCGATTTTTTTCGCTCTCTTTCTGCTTTTTCCTTTCAGCACGGCTGCATATTCTGTCATACGAAAGAAAATCTGCAAATATTGTCACTGCAAGCAGAACTGTAAGTATTACAGACGGATATACCCTTGAAGTTAGTACATCAACATTAACATTCTTAATTCCGTTTAAAATTCCCAGAGTGCAGACATAGCATACTGTAGCCCCTGCGTTAAATAATAATGACAGGACGTTAAAAAGAGTTTTTCTGAAAAAAGCAAATGTAAGTGCCGCTGCGAACAAAATCACAGCTGCAAAAAGCAGATTGCCGCATTTTTCGTAGCCGTTCATTCTCATTCCTATCCCGCCCAGCAGATTAAGGAAAAGCTCACACACTGCAAAGACTGCTGCGGATAAAAATAG
>CAMAIG010000203.1 GCA_945835085.1 uncultured Ruminococcus sp.
GAGCCTTCCGCTATTGCTGCACATAGTTCAATGAGTGCGTATGATTTTCCCGCCTTGGACGGACCCGCAAGCAGCATTTTATGCCCTTGTCTGAGCACGCCGTCGATAAGCGGGGGAGAGAGTTCGGGAAGATCGTCCCATTCTGCCGCAAGGCTTTCAGGATCGGGCATATCATCGTTAATACTTTCGATCCAATCCTGCCACTCGATGAAATTCTCCTTGCCGATATTCGTGTCGATTATGTACTGCTTTTTGCCGTTACGCTCAACGCCTGGCAAGCGAGAAAGCCTTGACGGGTTGCGGTTCTGTTTGTCGATTTCAAGCCCATTGTTTTTGCATACGGTATATAGATAGTCAACTCTCTTGCGATACTCGTCATAGTTTGATGCGTCAATCTTAACAATAGCGTGTATGGACTTCCCGCCTGAGTAGACCATTATCGCCACAGGAAGCTCCAGCTCTCTGATGATGGCGTTCTGCTGTTCAAGCGTCATACTATCCGATTCTACAAGTGCATAGCGAAAATCGGTGACATTCTCGTTTTTTACGCCCTTACCGTCAAGAGGATTGAAACGGATCCATGCTCCCGCTGCGGGATTGTAATCTCCCAGGACTGCACCGACATCATCTCCGTGTTTGGTGAGTTCTGCGATAAGCTCTCCCGCCGTTCTGGTGCAAGAGCCTTTGGTCGGGAGATATTTTATTTTCCCGTCCTCTTCCTTTTCCCAAGTTTCCGTGACATATCCGACGTTTTCGCTTGATTCAAACAGCGTTTCAAGATACTTGATTATTTCCTGCCCCGGGTGCCATCCGGAAGGATTGGCAAGCTTCACGCCCTCAGACGGATTTACTATCATTCGATTCTCCTCGGTATTGATCTCACTATCCCAATCTAACACCGTTCCTCCGCTGTACGGCTGCCAGCCTTGGTCTTTTGCATACTGCACAATAGTTCCCGCCGTAACGGGAGAAGCGGAGCCGTTGAATGTTTCCCATTTCTTTTCACAGTCGCCTGAGTGATAACGGGCAAAATCTTTTTTGCTCCAATTATCCCAATCATTGCAGGAATAGCCTTCATCTTTGAGTGCCATACCGACATTTACCCATTCCTGATAGTCAAGCATAGCCGGGTTTATATGCTCTAAAATTTCAAGTAAATTCAAATGTTCCATCATAGCCGCCTCCCGTTGGAATTTCGGGGATATAATCCGAAGGATTTATGCTGCCGGGCACTCTCCAGCCGTTTGCCGCAATCCTGCCGATAAGTTTTTTCGCAGCTTCAAATTGCCACGTCCCGACGTGTTTAAAGCCCATATTTTCAAGCAGTCTGATTTGTTTTGGCGTAGTCAGACCTTCTATTCTCCGTTTGTCCAGACGGTCAAGGATGAGTTTTGCCTTGCCTGCACTATCAATTTCATCGGGGAATATTCCGAGGGATTCAAGACGGGCTTTCTGCTTGTCTGTTGGTGCTTTACACTCCCAACCGAAGGCAGGCACATAGTTCGCAAGGTCGGCCGCCTGAATAGACATTTCATACTGCAAGGGGTCAACAAGTGCTCTCTTTCGTTTCTTCATCTGAGCAAGCTTTTGAGCAAGAGCTTCTTCACGTTCTGCAACAACATCTTCGGAAGCTGAACGTTCAGCTGCTTCAATGTCAACTGCACAGCCCGCTTCATCGGCAAGCATCTCCGTCATTTTCTTTGCAACGGCTTCATCTGTACAAATTAGGTGAGCGGGTCGGCAAAGCTCGTGACGCTCGGTATGCCACAAGAAATCAAGCAACAGCAGTTCTTTTTTGCCCGGTGCAAGGCGTGTTCCTCTGCCTACCATCTGGCAGTACAGCCCACGGACTTTTGTCGGGCGGAGAACAATTATGCAGTCAACCGAAGGACAGTCCCACCCCTCGGTGAGGAGCATTGAATTACAGAGAACATTGTATTTACCGTCCTCATAGTCTTTGAGGATCTCAGCTCTGTCGGGGCTGTTGCCGTTGACCTCTGCGGCACGGAACCCCTTACTGTTCAGAATATCTCTGAATTTCTGCGAGGTCTTAACAAGAGGGAGGAATACAACTGTTTTCCTGTCTGAGCAATAGTGTATCATTTCATCGGCTATCTGATAGAGATACGGGTCGAGAGCCGTGTCAATGTCTGACGCTTTGAAATCTCCCGCTTGTGTGGAAACTCCTGTCAGGTCAAGGTCAAGGGGAATTGTCACGGCTTTGATAGGTGAGAGATAGCCTTCTTTGATAGCTCTCGGAAGAGTGTATTCATATGCAAGGCTGTCGAATACCTGACCGAGATTCTTCATATCGCCACGATCAGGCGTTGCAGTTACCCCAAGGACATTTGCATAAGGGAAATAATTGAGGATAGTCTGATAGCTGTCGGAAATACAATGATGTGCTTCATCAATTATGATAGTATCAAAGAAACTATGGTCGAAGCCTGCCAGACGTTTCTCCCACATAAGCGTTTGAACCGATCCGACAACTATTCGATACCAACTGCCGATACAGCTTTCCTCTGCTTTTTCGGTCGCACATAAAAGGCCGGTGGATTTATGGATTTTATCAGCGGCTTGTTCAAGAAGCTCTGCTCTATGTGCAAGAATAAGAACCCTTTTTCCTCTTGCAACACATTCTTCTGCGATTTTCGCGAACACTATTGTTTTTCCACAGCCTGTCGGAAGAACGAGAAGTGTTTTGCTGTTTCCGCTGTCCCACTCATTCAGGACAGCGGACATAGCTTCTTGCTGATATGGTCTAAGCTCTACCATTAAAACTTGCCTGCCTGCCAGCTACCTGTCTGAGGTGCGCTGTACTGTGCGGGCTGCTGATATACAGGCTGAGCAGCGGGCGTAACCGTCGAAACGTTATCGTCATAGGCGTAAAACTTCTTGATCTTGTTGGACTTGCCTTCCGAGCCGTCTTTCTTCTTATATGTATCAACATAGATGTGGCAGCGCCCCTTCTGTCCGGGAAGTCCCGACCAATTCATTCGCAGCGGTTCTCCGTGTTTCTTCATACCGACTGACAGGAACAGAGCAGAGAGTTTCCATTCCAGAGCGGAGCAGAGAAGGAAATTCTCTACTACAGAGATCTTGTCTTCTGCTCCCCAAATGGTGAATGTTACGATAGCCTTCTTGCAAGCGGGGAGCTTGTCCGAACCGTCAAACGTTCCTCTCTCAAACTTTTCAACGGTAAACTCATAATCTCCTTCGGGAAGCAGGATATAATCAGAGTTTTCATTGTTTATCTCGCTATCCCAATCAAATGTGTAGTTATTATCCATAATTGTTTGTCCTCCTTAAAACGGTACTTTCTTGTTTTCTACGATAAGTGCATATACCTGTGTCCAGGCTGCTATCAGTACGCCGTTGATAAATTCAGGCGGATACTGAGAAATCGGCGTGCGCTCTGGGAAATAGCCCTTCATTGCAACTGCGACCCGAATATCCTCTTCGGAAACATTGTTTGCCCGCATCAGATCCTGTAATGCCTGAGGAATATCATTCGGGATATTAGGCTCAACCTTTACTTCCTCGTAGTTTGATAAATCTAAGGCTGGAGCTGCTGTTTCGGACTGAGCGGGAACGTCAGAAGGTGGAGCACTCTGAACAGGAGCTGACGGAGCGGCAGGGACGCTCGTTATATTGATGGGAGCAGATGAAGGGACAGGCTCATTGTTTGCGGCAGTATGCTCGATAACGTGTGCTATCTGAGCATAATCAAGCGGAAGCTTTGGTGCCAGTCCTGCTCTGTTCTTTGCGTCCCAGCAAGGGTGATGTGTGGTGTACATTACTCGCTGACCGCCCTGGGCTTTGAACTTCTTGCCGTCCTTATCGGTTGCAACAGCATATGTTTCGTAGTTGCAGAAGAGGATCATGTCCGCCCACTCTTTCACAAGAGGAGCAGTCTGTGAACCTGTTTTCTTTCCGAGCTTCAACTCATAGCGGTCGTATGAGCCTGCTTCTTCGGGCTGCTCAAACTTCTTGAGATGTGAATGGCAGTTGAGAACCACATTGCAGATATCCTTGTCAATAAGCTCCTGCAGAAGATTCAGAAAGCGTCCTATTGCTTCTGCCACATAAACATAACCATTGCCGTAACCGAAATCCTCAATGCCCTTTTTCCCATGAGTGCTCAGTACATCTTCGACACAAAGTCTTTCGGCCCAGTCCATGGTATCAATAACAAGAGTTTCGCACACCTGTGGATTATTCTTAA
>CAMAIG010000204.1 GCA_945835085.1 uncultured Ruminococcus sp.
TATTTTTGATATGAATACAGCAGCATCAAATAAAAATGACCGGTAAGGAAATTTCCTTCCGGTCATTGTATGCATATAATTTATAAGTAAACTTACGTTACCGATCCACGCTGATCATAGCTTTTTCATATGGGGAATGCGGTTTTTATATACAGCGTAATGGGTAAAACCGATTTCCTTGAGCCTTTCACCGATCTCTTCAAAGGCGAAGCCCAGGGTTTCTGGGCTGTGAGCGTCGGAGCCGAGAGTAATAAGCTCTCCCCCCAGCTCTTTGTACCTTTTCAGGATATCAAAGCAGGGATTAGGCTCACACAAACCTCTGGAAAGCCCCCCCGTATTGCATTCAAGAGCCTTCCCATCATCAATAACGATGCTGAGAATGGGGTCAATGCAGTCAGCGTACTCTTTGTAGGAATAGCTCAGCCCGTGAGCCTTGCCGTATCTGACGATATAATCGAGATGCCCCAGGGAATCATAGCACTTAATATTTTTGATGCATTCCAGGACCTCGTCAAAATATCTGTGGTATGCATTGCTGCCGTTTTTTTCAAAAAATTCGGGATAATAGGGATCAAGCCCGTCAACAAAATGTATCGAGCCTATGATATAGTCAAAATCCACCTTTGAGGTAAGCTCATTGAGATAATCGGTTATCTTCACCTGCAGACCAAGCTCAATGCCTGTAAGAAGCTCTATTTTAGGGGAAAATTCATCTCTGAGCCTGTGCATTTCCTCCTTATAGCGGGGAATGTCCAGCTCAAAATCTATCTCAGAGATAACATCGTGATCGTGGTGATCCGTAAAGCACAGCTCCTCCATTCCAAGGGAAACTGCGGCATTTATCTGCTCATACGGAGAGGTATCGCTGTCCCCCGAAAATGAGCTGTGAACGTGAGTATCCGTATACATATCATTCCACCGTGCTTTCCCCGACAACGGTTTCTTCGTTCTTTGTGTCCTCGGCAGGGGCTTCTGTCACAGCGGGAGCCTCGGTCACGGCTGTTGCGTAATATTCCTCTACCTCTGCGATCTTTTCGTCACTGAGAGTTCCGTATGGATTGTAAAGAAGCTTTTCGATGCCGTCGATAAGGGAATTTGTATTTGCCGCAAAAGCGTTGTTTATAAACATAACATCCGTAATGCCCTGCTCCTTGATATATTCAACCGCATTTCTTCCGAAATATCTTATATCAATAACATAGACCTCGTCAAAGCTGTCAACAAGGAAGGGAACGAAAGCGTTTCCGTAGGACTCCTTGAACACACAGACCTTTCTGCCTGTGCCTGCGGAAGTAACTATCTTCGTGTGGATAGCGTCCGCACCGATAAACATACCATAGCAGTTTCCGCCGCTGACGCTCTCATAGAACAGAGTGCCCGCACCCTTTGGAGCAAGGGTGTCATAATCGTAGTAATATGTGGTATATTCCGATGTGGGCATATAGTAGGTGAATATCTCGGGGCTGTTTTTAAGCGTTATGTCGTTTGTGTAATTGTAAAGAGAGCCTACAAAGCCGTCCTTGGTCTTAACTGTATAGTCCTTGTCAATATCGGGGGGAGTCTGTCCGAGAGCCTGTGCAAACGCCTTGTATGCGTAATATGCACCACGCTGCGACCAGTGGTGGTCTGTTCTGAGATAGATATATTCATCGGTGTGAGCGGCTATCTCCGAATAAGCGTCAACAGAAATGACATCGGCTGTGTAGCTTGAATAGATGTGATCTATGGCGTCCTTTTCCGAGGAGCTGTACTTCTGGAACTTCTTAGGCAGATAGAACTCAACAGAAGTGGGAACCACCATGTTGTAAACATTGACATCGCTGCCAAGAGCGTTCTTGTATGCGCTGATAAGCTCGGCATAACGGGTGCCTGCGGTTTTGTTTCCGCCGAAAAGCATAACACCTGCATTGTCACCGTACATTTTTACGCTGTCAACAACTATTCCGTTGTTGGAGAAGTCGGCAATGTTTTCAACTTCCTTTTCCTCCTCGGTGGTAACGGTTTCGGTTTCGGAAGCTTCGGTGGGAACAGTGGTTTCGGAAGCAGCGGCTTGGTTTTCATCTTCTGCGGGAGCGCTTGTTTCTGCGGGAGCTGTGGTCACAGCAGGCTCTGTCACCTTATCTGTTTCCTCGATGGAATTGCCATCGTCATCGGCAACTACGTTTACATTTCCGTAGAAGGTAGGGGAGCTTATGCCCTTAGCCTTGTTGAAAAGTGAAGCAAGCTCCACGAGATTTTCTCTGAATGGCACCGTATCGGAAAAATATGCAGTAAATTCATCTGCAAAAGTGCCGTCAAAATAGCTTTCAAATGTAAACTTAGGCTTTTTTGCAAGCTCTCTCTTCTCGGATTCCGAAACTGTGGGACGAACAAGGAAAATCAGGCACAGACCCACAAAAAATATTGCCGAAAGGAAAAGAATTATATTTACCCGCTCATAAACCGAATGTCTGCTGCGGTATGCTTTTTCACGTTTTTCGGATTTGCGGACAGATTTTTTCTTGGTACTCATTGAACGGACTGACTCCTTAGGTTAATATATGGTTTAAAATCTGAAATAAAGGAATGGGTTATAGGTATCTCCGACCAGGGAAACTGAGGAAATAATAAGCACTGCGGCAAGGAATGCGATCTTCAGCACGCTTGTTGAGAAAAATCCCAGCCTGCCTGTTTTTGCAGCCTTTTCGCCAAGAGCGGAGATTTTTTCATAAACGGGCATACAGAGAATAACAGCAGCAATTATGAGCCAGAGATTGCTCTTTAGCTGAGATTCTGTGAGCAGGTCGGCAGCGGGAACTCCGCCCATTCCGAACATTGCGCCAAGGCAGCCGCCCATCTTGCTCATGTCTGTGAAATAGAATATCATCCAGCCGAATGCAGCCGCAAACAGCAGATAAACGTGTCCGATAAATTTCGGAGCCTTTTTGAGTGCATTAAGAAGGAATTTCTTCTCAATAACAAGGAGCAATCCGAAATAAAGACCCCAGAGGATAAAGTTTGCTCCCGCACCGTGCCATAAGCCTGTGCAGAACCATACAATGGCAATGTTCAGCATCTGATGCCTTCTGTTTCCGCCGAGAGGAATGTAGACATAGTCACGGAAGAAGGTGCCGAGAGAAATGTGCCAGCGCCTCCAGAATTCGGTTGCGGAGGAGGAGATATAGGGGTGTTCAAAGTTCTCGGGGAAATGGAAGCCGCACATAAGTCCAAGACCGATAGCCATATCCGAGTAGCCCGAAAAATCGTAATATATCTGGAGAGAATACATTATAACTCCTGCCCATGCGGCAAGCACGGAATCGGGAGCCTTGTCGAAGGTGAGAAACTCCGTAGCAAGCTGTCCCACAGAGTTTGCGATGATGACCTTTTTGCCAAGACCGAAAATGAGCCTTGTGATGCCGTTGCTGAATTCGGAAAGCTTGACGCTTCTGTTTTCAATCTCTCTCGCAACGGTATTATAACGAACAATAGGACCTGCCACCAGCTGAAAAAACATTGACAGATACAGCAGATAATTGGGATAATGCTTCTGCACCCTTGCGTTTCCTCGGTAAACGTCAACCACATAGGTTATGGACTGGAAGGTATAGAAGGAAATACCGATGGGAAGATGGAAGGAGGGAACATCAAGGGAAAGCCCCAGCAGGTCATTGATGCCTGAAACCACCATTCCGCTGTATTTGAAGGTGCAGAGAATTGTAAGATTAACGGTGCAGGAGATAATAACACCGAGGACAGCCTTTTTTTTGCCTCTGTGCTTATCAATGAAAAGACCGTTGAAATAATCGAATAATGAGCTGAAAAGCAGCAGGCACACCCATACAGGCTCGCCCCATGCGTAAAAAAACAGGGAGAAGGCAGCTAAAACATAGTTCTTTGTCCGTATTTTTCTTGCGGCAAAATAGCAGACCAGGAACAATGGCAGAAATTCAAACAGAAAAAATATATCAGAAAAAACCAAATTACACAGTCCTTTTATTATATGAATATCATTTACTATTATAACACGATTTTTCAGCATTTTCAACTGAATAAGGATAAAAAAACTGACAATTTAATCAAAAATCTTGCCATTCTATATGTGCAGATTTTTGCAGTGAGAGGAATAGTTTTCCATACCGAAAAAAATGCTTGTAATCGAAAAGGAAATGTGATATAATGTATTCAGTGTGCCAAAAGCTGCAAAGTTATTATAAATGTA
>CAMAIG010000205.1 GCA_945835085.1 uncultured Ruminococcus sp.
AATGATATAACGAGAAAGGGTATTAGTTTATGAAACTGAGAGCTGTATTAAATGGAATTGCGGCACTTTCAGCCGTCGGCTTGTTTTACACCTTTGCCTTTACTATGGTAAATAGTGTTGACGATGCCGAGATTTCCACGGAATACTACTACAATACCAAAACTGAAAAAACTACAGACAAACAGGAAACTACCGCTGCGGAAACTAAGCTTGCTTCCGCCAACTCCTTGTTCTCACCTGTATTTAACAAGGAAATTGCCGACAAGGCTGACCCTGAGGACATTGAGCGAATTGATTTGCAGATGAACGAGGATAAGTATTTTGCTGTTAATTCCGAGGAAGATACAGCAGACTCCCCTGTTATAACTCCTATTTTCGATAACAGCGATAAGGAGCCTGTGGTCACTTCTGTACCTGCGGAATTCACCGATCCCGATGAGGACGAAAGCGTTGTCGTTGAAGCAGAGGTTCAGACCGATGAAAACGAGAACAGCTTTGACAACGTTCCCGACGATGATGATGATTTTATCCATTCCGATAATTTCCTCACCGATGAACCCGAGGAAGCTACAACTTCCACCGAAACTGAGATCCCCGATGATATAAAGGCTATCCTCGATATGATGCAGCAGGAGATCGAAGAATCCTTAACAAGCAGTGTTACCGAATCGGAAACTACTCCCGAATTTACCGACAGCGAAACAGAATACACAACGGAAACCACTACAGAATACACTACAGAAAGCGGCACAGAATCAGAAACGGAGTCCGAAACCTCGTCTAATTACGGCTGCGGTGAGATACTGACTGCAAGAGTTGACGGCGTTGTTCAGGATTTTGACGCATATGAGCTTGTGTGCATGATAGTTTCCACCGAAATGTCACCTTCTTTCCACCCGGAGGCTCTCAAAGCCCAGGCTGTAGCTGCATATTCTTACGTTAAGTATCATAATGTTAAGGGACTTGTTCCCAGCGTTCTTGTTAAGAGAACTATTCCCGAAGAAGTTTCTGCTGCTGTTTCAAGCGTATGGGGCAAGTGCTGCTACTATAACGGAGAGGTCGCTCAGACCGTTTATTCCGCTTCCTCAGCAGGCACTACCGCTTCCGCAGAAACAGTATGGGGTGGTTATTTCCCATATCTTGTAAGTGTGCCTACTCCTTTTGACGCAGAATCCGACCCCAATTACGGCGTTATCCAGACATATACCGTTGATGAAATGAGAAGCGCTCTTGAAGAATATCTCGGAATTACTCTTTCCGATGACCCTGAAAATTGGTTCGTTATTGATTCAAGAGTTGACGGTAACTACGTTGGCAATGTAATTATCGACGGCAGATATATTGTTACCGGCAGACAGATACGGGAAGGCGTTCTCAAATACAAGCTCAAAAGCGCCTGCTTCGATATCAGCTATGAGGATGGCGTATTCACATTCATTACATATGGCTACGGCCATGGCGTCGGAATGAGCCAGAACGGTGCGAATATACTTGCAAAAAAGGGCTATACTTATGAAGAAATACTGCGTTTTTATTTCACAGGAATAACTGTTGAATAAGCTAACGAAAGGGTCAGCTTTATGACTGCTTACGATATTATCATGAAAAAAAGACGGGGCGAGGAGCTTTCTGACAGCGAGATAAGGGAAATAGTAAACGGCTATGTTGACGGCACTGTTCCCGATTATCAGATGTCTGCCCTGCTTATGGCGATTTGCTTTAAGGGCATGACTCCCGCTGAAACTGCGGCTCTCACCCTTGCAATGATGAATTCGGGTGATACCTTTACTCCCTCTGAGGAGCTTGGAGCATTATGCATTGACAAGCACAGCACAGGGGGCGTCGGCGATAAAACTACCCTGATTACCGCACCTGTGTGTGCAGCCTGCGGTGTTTATGTCCCGAAAATGTCGGGAAGAGGTCTGGGTCACACTGGCGGCACCATTGACAAGCTGGAGTCTATACCGGGATTCAGAACCTCCCTTTCACACAATGAATTTATTGATACTGTCAGAAAAGCAGGCTTTTCCGTTTCCGGTCAGACAGGTTCCCTTGTTCCTGCTGATAAGCAAATTTACGCTTTGAGAAATGCTACCGCAACTGTTGACAGCATTCCTCTGATATGTTCAAGTATTATGAGCAAAAAGCTTGCAACAGGTGCAGACGGCATTGTGCTTGATGTCAAGGTCGGCGACGGTGCATTTATGAAGGACGAAGAAAGTGCAGAGGCTCTTTCTGTGGCTATGATAGATGCGGCAAAGATTCTTGGAAGAAAATGCACGGCTGTGATGACTGATATGGATAAACCCCTGGGAAGGGCTGTTGGCAACTCTCTGGAGGTCATTGAAGCTGCAGAAGCTCTGAAGGGCAGATGTCCCGATGATCTGTTTGAGGTAAGCATGACCCTTGCGGCTGAAATGCTCTACCTTGCAGGAAAGGGCAATACAGATGAATGCAGGGCTATGGCTGAAAATGCAATTACCTCGGGAAAAGCTTTTGACACATTTAAAGCGATGGTCGGCCTTCAAGGCGGTGACACAAAGGCTCTTGAAGATTATTCCCTTCTCGGCACTGCAAAAAGAAGTCTTGATATCCTCTCCCCTGCCGATGGTTATATCTCCCATATCTCCTGCGAGAAAACGGGACTTATCTCCCTTGAACTGGGTGCAGGCAGAAAGGTCAAGGACGGAGATATTGACAGCACTGCGGGCATCGTTTTCAACTGCACTGTTGGCAGCTGCGTGAAAAAGGGTGATATCCTTGGAACGCTTTACACCTCCTCCGAATGTGATATTGATTCCATTGCCGAAGATTTTTCCCGAGTGTTCGGTATTTCTCAGGAGAAGCCAATTAAAAAGCCGTCTGTTATAAAAATCATCAGATAAAATTGCTCCGTGAGGAGTATTCGTTAAAGGGCAAAATTGTCTGCAAAATACGGATCATTTTCTTTAGACACACCGAAAAGCTCCCCTTTGAGGAGCTTTTTTCATCATTGAGAAAGGATATACTATGGAATATTCACCCGAGCTTCAACAGTCGATAATTCCCGATGCAGAAGAAAAAAAGCAGCTGAAAAAGCATTATTTTAAATTAGCCTGGATAATCATCGCTCTTGTGTCAGTCTTTACCTTTATAAATAAAGCTGTGCTTATTATTTCGGCGGGTATACTTGGGGGCGGATTTGATTCTGATTCCATTACAGCGGGGCGTGTAATGATATCCCAGACCCCTGTAATGAAGGCTATCTACTCATACGGCTTCCCCATTGCTGCCGACATTGCCGCTTTAGGCATCGGACTTATTGTTACAAAAAGCGACTTGCGAAAGAAAATCACATTAAAAGGCTTTACGGGCATGGATTTTTTTAAATTTCTCATGCTCTCCTTTGGAATAGTCACCATCGGAAACCTTGTTAACATGATAATTCTCGCAATTGTTACCGCAATTTTCGGAGATTTTTCCGATATTGCTTCAAGCAGCACATCTGCTATCATCAGTACAAATGGAAATCCCCTTTGGCTTCAGATACTGATCTATCTTTATATATGCCTTTTGGGTCCTGTTCTTGAAGAGCTTATTTTCAGAGGAGTGCTGCTGGAAGGACTGAGAAAATACGGAAATGCTTTCGGCATAATAATGTCATCGGTACTTTTCGGACTTATGCATCAGAATTTCATGCAGTGCATTCCTGCTGCGGTTATGGGAGTTATCTGGGCGGCAATGGCTGTTAAAAGCGGCTCTCTTATCCCTTCAATGATCGCTCACATAATCAACAACAGCTTATCCGCTATTCTTATGATAATGATAAGCTCGTCGTCGATTCTTGATTTTGGAAAAATTTCCTCCATGAACGATATTTCTGCCATGATGAACGCCTTTACGGATATGATCCCTCTGCTTATAGCTGTTTACGCAAATGCATTCATCAGATTTATCTGCATAATCGCTTCTGTGATAATGATAATCAGGTTCAGGTCGGACAAAAGAGTTCTATTTGAACGAAGCGAATACTGCCGTAAAAGAACCTGGAAGTATATGTTTACATCTATTCCCTGGCTTATTGTCATGGTGTATCTGCTGATCTCCACCATCACATCTATCCCCATATAGCATATAATAACTATAAGCCTTTTCTTCGGACAAATCCGTCTATTTCCATACAAAAATGATATGTCCGTTTTGATATGCTTAAAATGC
>CAMAIG010000206.1 GCA_945835085.1 uncultured Ruminococcus sp.
TTACCGCTCCAATGCCGTCGGGAAGTATCCTGCTCCACGAGATAGAAAAGCGGTAGCAGGATAAGTCAGTGTTTTAGCAGGATATTATATTGAAAAAAACGAGCGAATTGTATATAATTTAGAAAAGCATAAATTCAAGGCAAACCGCCTTTATTAGAAAGGATATGATATAAAATGAAAGCAGAGATCACCATATCAAAAAACAACATTATCAGCAGGATCGATGACCGCATTTACGGGTCCTTTGTAGAGCATCTGGGAAGGGCTGTTTACGGCGGAATATATGAGCCCGGACACGAAACGGCTGACGAAATGGGCTTTCGTACAGATGTTATGGAAATGGTAAAGGCACTCAATGTCCCCGTTGTGCGTTATCCCGGTGGAAATTTCGTATCGGGCTACAATTGGGAGGACGGAACCGGAGACAAGTCAAAGCGCCCGAGGAAAATGGAGCTTGCGTGGCAGTCTATTGAAACAAATGAGGTGGGCATAGACGAATTTCAGGAATGGGCAAAGCGTGCGGGCAGCGAAATAATGATGGCTGTAAATCTCGGAACGAGAGGACCCGATGAAGCACGAAACCTTGTTGAATACTGCAACAGCGAAACGGATACATATTATGCGGATATGCGCCGAAAAAACGGTTTTGAAAAGCCCTTCGGCATAAAGCTGTGGTGTCTCGGAAATGAAATGGACGGTCCATGGCAGATATGCAGCAAAACGCCCTATGAATACGGACGAATCGCCTGTGAAACGGCAAAGCTGATGAAGTGGACAGACCCGTCCATCGAACTTGTAGCCTGCGGAAGCGCACATATAAATATGCCTACCTTTATGGAATGGGAAAGAATCGTTCTCAGAGAATGTTACGAGCATATCGACTATATCTCCCTGCACAATTATTACGGAAACCCGAACAATGACACCGCCGCATATCTTGCTTCATCAATTGAAATGGACAAATTCATCAAGCAGGTTGCGGCAATATGCGATGAAGTGAAGCTTGAGAAAAAATCGGACAAGACCGTTAACCTTTCCTTTGACGAGTGGAATATCTGGTTCCACAGCAATGAGCAGGATAAGGAGATACCTAAATGGCAGGTGGCTCCTCCCCTCCTTGAAGATGTATATAACCTTGAGGACGCAGTAGTTCTCGGAAGCCTTATGATAACACTTCTCAACAACAGCGACAGAGTCAAAATAGCCTGCCTTGCGCAGCTTGTAAATGTCATTGCCCCCATTATGACCGAAACGGGCGGCAGAACGTGGGCGCAGACTATTTACTATCCCTTTATGTACACCTC
Organism: uncultured Ruminococcus sp.; assembly: GCA_945835085.1. Lineage (GTDB taxonomy): Bacteria > Bacillota > Clostridia > Oscillospirales > Ruminococcaceae > Huintestinicola. The sequence continues at coordinate 1,305 of CAMAIG010000206.1, forward strand.
ACGTCACGGCAGAGGAACGGCAGTGAGAACATTCTGCGAGTGCGGCAGCTATGATGCGGGAAATATGAAAAATATTCCCTATATCGACTCCGCAGCCGTTATCTCGGAGGTCGAAAATGAGCTTGCCGTATTTGTTGTAAACCGTTCTCTTGACAGCGAATGCGAGTTGAATATCAATATTCTGGGTGAAAGTCATTATCGTCCTTATCAGCACATTGCTCTTGAGGGCGGTGACCTTAAAGCAATAAATACTGCCGATGAGCCGGAAAATGTAATTCCCGTTGTCAAGGATATCGGAGGAAAAATTACTCTTGCGCCCCATTCCTGGAATATGATAATTCTGAAAAATACTTTTTAATACTAATCTTTAATCGTTCTATCTGACGCCTTTGTCTATAGGTTGGTTAAAGATTAGTATAAGGATAGGAGAAATTCAAATGAAAAAATTTGAAGGATATATGCGTGGAATAAATCTGGGCGGCTGGCTTTCACAGTGCGCAGATTATTCCGAGAAGCATTACAGCAGCTTTATTGACGAAAGCGATATAAAAACAATATCTGAATGGGGGCTTGACCACGTCCGTCTGCCAATTGACTACAATGTTATCGAGGACGAGGACGGTCTGCCGCTGAGAAAAGGCTACAAGCACATAGATGACTGTGTGGAGTGGTGCGAAAAATACGGACTGAACCTTATCCTCGACCTGCACAAAACTAAGGGATTTTCCTTTAACAACACCCCTGAGGACAATGTTATGTTTGAAAGTCCCGAGCTGCAAAAAAGATTTATTTCTCTCTGGATAAATATTGCCTCACGCTACGGAAAGAAAAGCAATATCGCTTTTGAGCTTCTGAATGAAATAGTGGAAAAGGACAGCAGCCGCTGGAACGCCCTTGTTACAAAAGCAATTTCCGAAATACGCCCGATTGCTCCCGACACAAAAATAATCATCGGCGGCATACAGTGGAACAGCGTTCATACGCTGGCTCTGCTTGATATTCCCGAGGATAAAAATATCGTGTATAATTTCCATTTTTATGAGCCGTTTCTTTTCACTCATCAGCTTGCACCCTTGCAGCCCCTAATTGCGGATAAAACTATAAGGTATCCCGGAAATATGGAGGAATACCGCAAGGTGTCAAAGGAAATTTGCTCCTTTGGTTCGGGGCTTAAAAATACCGATACAATGGGCGCGGGATTTATGGAAAAGCTAATTTATGAGGCTGTTGAAGCTGCCGAAAATGCGGATGTTCCCCTTTATTGCGGCGAATACGGCGTTATCGACCGAGCTGAAATAAGCGACACTGCTATATGGTTTGAAGATATTCACAGCGTTTTTGAAAAGTACGACATTGCAAGAGCAGCATGGACGTACAAGGGCATTGACTTCGGAATAAGCGGCGGACACTATTCGCATCAGCTCGCAAGAATAATACAGTCTTTTTGAAAGGGAAATATATATGAAAAAGATAATTGCATTTTTAACGGCAGCATTTATGGCGGTTTCAATGACCTCCTGTGCAGTTAAACCTGAGCCTGCTGTGGAAGACACACGTCCACTGGGTGAGATGCGGGGTATTTTCTCCTCCGAACTTATCGCCGAAATGGAGGCAGGCTGGAATCTGGGCAACACCTTAGATGCAGAGGGCGGAGAAACAGCCTGGGGCAATCCCGTAACAACACAGGAAATGATAGACGAGGTTTACAAAGCGGGCTTCAATACCATTCGTATCCCCACCACATGGGACAATCATATGGGAGATGCTCCCGATTACACTGTTGACCCCGAATGGCTTGACCGTGTGGAAGAGGTCGTGGGCTATGCTCTGAAAAATGATATGTACGTTATCCTGAACGCACATCACGAGGACAGCTGGGTAAAGCCCCGGTATGAGGGGCTTGACAACGTCAAAGCACAGCTTTACGCACTCTGGACTCAGGTAGCAGTACGTTTTGCGGATTACGGCGATCATCTTATCTTCGAGGGACTCAACGAGCCGAGGATAAAGGGCGGTAAAAACGAATGGAACGGCGGCACCGAGGAGGGCAGAGATTCCCTTAATCAGCTGAATGATACCTTTGTAAAGGCTGTAAGAGCAACAGGCGGAAACAATGAAACACGAACTCTTCTGATAACCACCTTTGCCGCTCAGTCTGTACCCGTTGCAATTGAAAATCTGACTGTTCCCAATGATAAATATGTGGGCGTTTCCATTCACGCATATACCCCCTACCGCTTTACCTACGATTCTGTAGGCGAAAGCTGGAACGCACTTTATTTCGACGATTCCTGCGCAGCTGAAATCGAAACGCTTTTCAATAATCTTGACAAGACCTTTATCAGCAAGGGCATTCCCGTTATCATAACCGAATACGGAGCAGTTGCAAAGAAAATCGACAAGGAATGGGGAACCACCAACGATGACGAGGTGGTAAAATGGACCTCCTGCTATGTAAGCACTGCCGAAAAATACGGCATTCCCTGTGTATGGTGGGATAACGGATATCACACCTCCGGAAACGAACTGTTCGGCATTTTCAACCGCAGTGAGCTTAGCTGGTACTCACCCGAAATTGTCAAGGCAATTATGGATTCTCTGACAAAGTAATTTACGGAAAGGCGGATAGACAGATGATAGGTAACCTTAAAATTGTATCACTGTGCATTTCAAGGATACAGGACGCTTCAAGCTATGAATACGCTGTCGCCCTCAATAATATTGAACGTTTTACTGCAATAATAGCTACTCAACTTTTAATATTGTATTCAACTATTTTTTCGCTTAAATTGCTAAACAGTCATAAACTGCTTTCTGTTTTCGTTTCGGGTAATCATGCTAAAACGGAGCAGGAGAAT
>CAMAIG010000207.1 GCA_945835085.1 uncultured Ruminococcus sp.
ATTAGCACACTCCCTATCGGAGCATTACAAAGGAAGGATAAGCATGAAAGAAATAATAAGAGCAGCAGCACTTATGGCAGCGATCATATGCCTTATACCCGCAGCGGCAGCGGAAAATAAAGAGGAAGGAGCACTAAACACCTCCGCCCCCACAGTATTATCCGCAAAATCGGATATGCTCTCCGTATTTTCGGAAAAGACAGGAGAAATAACAGAACTGTCCATTGAGGAATACACCCTGTATGCCATACTTGCAGAGCTGCCCCGGATCCCCGATACGGAAGCCCTGAAAGCCCAGGCAGTTGCCGCAAGAACATATGCCGCCCGCAGGATATTGTCGGGGGGAGATGAAAGCATAGGCGGGGCACATATCTCCGATGACCCCGAAAAATATCAGATATGCCTTACGGACGAGCAGGCAAGAAGCCTGTACGGAGCAGACTTTGACTCTGCCTTTTCATCGGCGCAGGCAGCAGCAGCTCTCACAGAGGGAGAAATACTAACATATAACGGCTTGCCCATAGTTGCGGCATTTCACACCGCTTCCACGGGAATGACCGAAGCCTCGGAAAATGTCTGGGGAATTCCCGAGCCGTATCTTATCCCCGTTCTCTCGGAATGGGACAAGACCTCCCCCTATTACGGAGCGGAGTATGAATTTACCTCCGCCGAGATATTCGCAAGGATATCCTCGGAATATGAGAACGCCAAAAAGGACATGGATATCTCAACAGACGTGACCCCCACGGGCACCGTAAAAACCGTAACTATCTGCGGCGTTGCTCTTACGGGAGAGCGCCTTGCCCAAATGCTCTCCCTCCCAAGCGCCGCCTTTACGGTAAGTGCCGATGAAAGCGCCGCCTGCTTTACCGTAAACGGCAGCGGTCATCTTGCAGGCATGAGTATGTACGGTGCAGACTGCATGGCAAAGGAGGGCTATGATTACAGAGAGATACTCGCCCACTATTACCCCGGCACGGAAATATCCCTTTTTATGCCAAGCTCCGCCGATAATGGTGAATAAATGCATAATATTGTAATATTTTCTTGACTTTTATATAGTGCTGTGTTATAATAAAAGGTAGCATCGGTTATTGTTATAAAATTGATATAATATAAATCCCCTTTATAAAGGGCGTTGCGAAAGGAAGTATTTATAATGTCCAGAGTTTACAATTTCAGCGCAGGTCCCGCTGTGCTTCCCGAGGAAGTGCTTAGAGAAGCTGCCGAGGAAATGCTTGATTACAAGGGAACGGGTATGTCCGTAATGGAAATGTCCCACCGTTCCAAGGCATATCAGGAAATAATTGATGAAGCAGAGAAGGATCTCCGTGAGCTTATGGGTATCCCCGATAACTACAAGGTGCTTTTCCTTCAGGGCGGTGCATCACAGCAGTTCGCTATGATACCCATGAACTTCATGAAGAACGGCGTTGCCGACTACATCGTAACAGGTCAGTGGGCAAAGAAGGCATGGCAGGAGGCTCAGAAATACGGCAAGGCTAACAAGATAGCAACCTCCGAGGATAAGACCTTCTCATATATACCCGACTGCTCCGATCTTCCCATCTCCGAGGACGCAGACTATGTTTACATCTGCGAGAACAACACCATCTACGGAACAAAGTTCCACACACTTCCCAATACAAAGGGCAAGACTCTTATTGCAGACGTTTCCTCATGCTTCCTTTCCGAGCCTGTTGACGTTTCAAAATACGGCGTTATCTACGGCGGCGTTCAGAAGAATGTAGGCCCTGCAGGCGTTGTTATCGCAATAATCCGTGAGGATCTTATCCCCGAGAAGCCCTATGTTGAGAACACTCCCACAATGCTTCAGTACAAGACCCATGCAGACAACGGCTCCATGTACAACACACCTCCCTGCTACGGCATCTATATCTGCGGCAAGGTGTTCAAGTGGATAAAGAAAATGGGCGGACTTGAAGCAATGAAGGCTCATAACGAGAAGAAGGCAAAGATCATTTACGATTTCCTTGATTCCTCCAAGCTTTTCAAGGGCACAGTTGAGCCTAAGGACCGTTCTCTCATGAATATCCCCTTTGTAACAGGCAATGAGGAGCTTGACGCAAAGTTCGTCAAGGAAGCAAAGGCTGCAGGCTTTGAGAACCTCAAGGGTCACAGAAGCGTAGGCGGCATGAGAGCTTCCGTTTACAACGCAATGCCTATCGAGGGCTGCGAGAAGCTCGTTGAGTTCATGAAGAAGTTTGAAGCAGAAAATTCCTGATCTTAAAATAATTTTGGAAGGGTGACCGTTTATTGCTGAAAAAAGATTTGTATCATTAAGCTCCGAAAACGGCTTTCTTGACAGCAATGAAATAATCGCCGATACATATACGGGAGTATGCTATTTATATCACGCCTGCGGAAACGGCGGAGGACTTTGTCCTCTTGTTGACAGAAACGGCAAGCCTATAGTAGACGAATCCGTTATCGCACCCGAAAAGATAGGATTTTTCCGGAATAATGAATAAAGAGGTTATAGAACAATGTTTGATATACTGACACTTAATAAGATAGCTGCCTGCGGAACCGACAAGTTTGACACTGCAAAGTACACCGTTTCCGACAGCTGCGAAAACCCCGACGCTATAATGGTACGCTCTGCTGCAATGCACGATATGCAGTTCGGTGATAAGCTCCTTGCCATAGGCAGAGCAGGAGCAGGCACAAACAATATCCCCGTTGAGCGCTGTGCAGAGGAGGGAATAGTTGTTTTCAACACCCCCGGTGCAAACGCAAATGCAGTTAAGGAGCTGGTACTCACAGCACTTCTCCTTTCCTCCCGTAAGATACCCGACGCTATCCTCTGGGCAAACGGGCTCAAGGGCAACGGTGCAGAGGTCGGCAAGATGGTTGAAAAGGGCAAGAGCCAGTTCGTAGGACCCGAGATCACAGGCAAGACTCTCGGTATCATCGGTCTTGGCGCTATCGGTGTTCTCGTTGCAAATGCAGCAGTCGCTCTCGGCATGAAGGTAGTGGGATATGACCCCTTCCTCTCAGTAAACACAGCTCTCAGGCTCAATCCTTCTGTAAAGACCGTAGGCGATGTTAATGAAATATTCGCTCAGTCCGATTACATAACCATTCACGTTCCCTACAACCCCGATACAAAGGGCACCGTTAACGAAAAGGCTCTCGCAATGTGCAAGGACGGCGTAAGAATAATCAACCTTGCAAGAGGCGAGCTTGTTGACGACGCAGCTATCATTGCCGCTCTCGAAAGCGGAAAGGCTGCAGCATACGTTACAGACTTCCCCAACGATAACGTTCTCGGTGTTAAGGGCGTAATACCCATGCCTCACCTGGGCGCTTCCACACCCGAGGCAGAGGACAACTGTGCTATGATGGCTGCCGATGAGCTTATTGACTATCTCGAAAACGGCAACATCAGAAACAGCGTTAACTTCCCCAACGCTCAGATGAATGCAGTAGGCACAAAGATCTGCATCATGCACAAGAACGTACCCGCAGTTATCTCCCAGATCACCACTATCCTCGGTGACGAGAAGATCAACATCGAAAACATGACAAACGCTTCCAAGAAGGACTATGCTTATACACTTATTGATGCAGCTGGCACTATTACCGACAGCATCGCAGCAAAGCTTTCCGCAGTTGAAAACGTGATCAGAGTAAGAGTTATCTGATCACCAAAATAAAGAAAGGACGTGTCAGCCATGCAGGAAAACTATTTTGACCCCCAGGATATTGAAAGGAACAAAGGACTTGGAATTCTCATTTCACTGTTCTATTTTCTCTTCTTCCTTCCCCTTGTAATGTCCGACAGAAAGAATTCCGAATATCTCCGCTTCAGAGCTAATACATCTCTTGTTCTCTGGATCGCAGGTATGGTCTGTGCAGGTATCAGCAAGATACCCTTCGTTGGATTTGTTGGAACTATCGCAAGCATTGCAGTAGGTATCCTCGGTCTTGTTAATCTTGTTTATGCTATCCAGGGCAACGGCAAAAAGCTCCCCGTTATCGGCGATATCAAGATACTTTGATACAATAAAAAATATGGCTGCCGCAGCAAAATAATGCTGCGGCAGCCTTTTTTGTTAAGCACACCGATTAGTTATCCTTAACCGCTAGGCCGGCTTCAAGATCCACATATTTCTCGCAAATCTCATCGGTCT
>CAMAIG010000208.1 GCA_945835085.1 uncultured Ruminococcus sp.
GCGGCTTATGACAGGAGGATTTTACCATGGGTTTTGAAAAATCAAGAGATCTCCTTAAGCTTGACAGGGAGAAAATGAGCGAGCGGCTTTCTGCTGCTATGAAGGCGGAGAACGAAGAGGACGCTGCTAAGGCTATGACCGAATTTGCGGACATGATCCAGCAGAGCATTCTTGACGAGGCGAGGGCTATTTCTGCGGAATGCGCTGCGGACAGGAGCGTTCTTGCGGCGAGGGGTGCGGATCAGCTGACGAGCACGGAGCAGAAATACTACGAAAAGGTCATTGATGCTATGAGGAGCGCTGACGCTAAGCAGGCGCTGTCAAACATTGAGGTCGCTATGCCCGAAACTACTCTTGACAGGGTTTTTGAGGACATTGCACAGGAGCACCCGTTACTTGATGCTATTGCATTTATCAGCACGGGCGGCAAGGTCAAGATGATAGTCAACAAGGGCGGCATTCAGCTTGCTGTCTGGGGCAAGCTTACCGACGGATACAAGACGGAGCTTGCGGGCAGCGTTGACGAGATCGACACGGGGCTGTACAAGCTTCAGGCATTTATCCCTGTTTCAAAGGCTATGCTTGATCTTGGTCCCACATGGCTTGACAGGTACGTTCGCACCATTCTTTCCGAGGCTTTGAGCTTTGGCATGGAGAAGGCTATTATTTCGGGTTCGGGCAAGGACGAGCCTATCGGCATAAATCGCATTGTCGGCAAGAATGCTGTTGTTTCCGGTGAGGTTTACTCCGTTAAGGAGGCTATTCCGGTTACGGACTTTTCTCCCGAAACATACGGCAATCTTTGCTCGAAGCTTGCGACAAACTCCGAATCGGGACTTGCAAGAAAGGTGACCGATCTTATACTTATTGTCAATCCTGTGGATTACTTTAAGAAGGTCATGCCTGCTACTGCGATGCTTACAAGCGCAGGCGTTTACGTAAAGGACATTCTTCCTGTACCTACGCAGGTGATACAGTCGGAGGAATGCGAGGAAGGCAAGGCTTATCTCGGCATGGGCAAGCGTTATTTTATGGCTCTCGGCTCGCCTAAGGGCGGCAAGATCGAATACGATGACAGCGTACAGTTCATGGAGGACAACCGCATTTATGCTATTCGTCTTTACGGCAACGGCATGCCTCTTGACAACAACGCTTTTATCACTCTTGACATCTCGGGACTTAAGCCGCTGAGATACTCTGTTATCACGGAAACGGAGAGCACTTAATACATGGCGGCGTATGTTATGGATAATGTAACCGCTGCCGAGATAGTTAAGCTTATAAACGATTATCTCAAGATACCCTGCGCCGAGGAGTATTTTACGGAGGTACAGCCGCCTTATGCGGTTGTACTTACTCCCGAGGCGAAGGTGTTCGCTCCCGACATGGGCGGCTGTTACGCAAGGACACAGGGATACAGGATAGAGCTTTACACGAAGAGCAAGGCTGACCCTTTGAGGGAGAGGTTCAAGGACCTTATTTACAGTGTTATTCCTGCGGGGGATTTCATTGAGGAGGAACAGAGCTACAGAGATGTAAGGCTTTATCTTACGGCGGTTGAATTTACGATATAGGATTTGGGGGTTTTTACATGGCAGGTTCTGTTATTTCAAACCGAGTTTTTAAAGGCTCGGGATATATCTTTGTTCGTGCGCACTCGGAGGGCACTGAGTTTCCGAAGGTTGCGAACATGGCGGCTATGACTGACGAAGAGGCAACGGCTATTGACACTTTTGTACGTGAGCTGGCGGTTGCTGACAATGAGCTTGGATATCTCAAAAACGGCATCACTATCACCGAAACGCTTACGCCTCTTGAGGATCAGGACGACATGGGACGTCTTAAGGTTGCGGACATACAGTCGGAAACGGGCAATGCGGCATTTGCACTTTTCAACGCAAACGCAAAGGTCATTGAAAAGCTGCACCCTCTTGCTAAGGCTGCGGAAAACACGACGAAGGGCATCAAGCTTACAAACCTCGGCGGTATTGCAAACAAGGACGACACCACCTACGATATCCTGTTTGTACACCCTGACACGGAGCAGGGGGACATCTGCATTTACACCATGGGCAAGAACATTTCGGGACTTACGATACAGTTCCAGCCCTCGCAGGTCACTCCTCTGAGCTGCACTTATGCGGCGCAGGCTATTGATGACACGGGCGTTCTTTACAAGATCACCGAGCACAAGGCGGGAGAGGCTGTTTACGAGCCGGGAAAGGCTTCGTAATTTTTTACACATTCGGCATAATATTTGATTTCGGGAGGGACAGGCGTACATTCGGCTGTCCCTTTATGCGCATAAGGGGGATAATATGGCTAAATTCGGGTTTACGTCGGTGATCTCCGCCGACTGGTCGCCTCTCAACAACGCTATCAAGGAGATAGACAGGGAATCAAAGAAGCTGAACGACGAGCTTGCGACGATAAACAAGGCTCTTAAATTTGACCCCGACAACGCTGTTCTTGCGGCGCAGAAGCTGGAGGTCATGGGGGACTCCGCAAAAGAGGCGGAAAAGAAGCTTGAAGTGCTGCGCTCTCAGCAGGAGGCTATGAACAAGGCTCTTGAAAAGGGGGACATAAGCTCCGATTACTACAGGCAGTATCAGAGGGAGATAGAAAAGACACAAAAAGTTATAGTCGATTACAGCAAAGCTATAGAAGATAACAGCAAGGCTCAGAAAGATTGCAAAAAGGCTACTGATAACACAGACAAATCGGTGGCAAATTGGAGCGAAACAATGAAGGGGATACTCGCTTCAAAGGCGGTCACTGTTCTTGCAGATGGTTTAAAGCAGGCGGCTGAATCGTTAGTTGAGCTTGGCAAAAAATCTGTTGATGCATACGGCGAACTTGAACAGAATTTAGGCGGTGCGGAAGCTGTTTTCGGAAAATATGCGAATAGCATAAAAAGCTCTGCCGAAGATGCATACCGTGTTATGGGAACATCTCAATCCGAATACCTTGCTGCTGCCAACAAAATGGGTGCGCTGTTCCAAGGGTCGGGGCTTGATCAGCAAAGGTCATTAGAACTTACGACTCAGGCAATGCAGAGAGCGGCGGACATGGCATCGGTCATGGGTATAGAAACCTCGGCGGCGCTTGAAGCTGTTACGGGAGCGGCAAAGGGCAATTACACCATGATGGACAATCTCGGTGTTGCCATGAACGCAACGACACTCAGCGCATATGCAATGTCAAAGGGACTTGACGTTACTTGGGAGAGCGCTTCAAATGCCGAAAAGGCTGAAATTGCGATGAAGTACTTCTTCGAGAACACCGAACAGTACGCAGGCAATTTTGAGCGTGAAGCAAGAGAAACGGTGAGCGGCTCTATCGGTTTGCTTACGGCTTCCGTTGAAAGCCTTATGGCTGGGCTTGGCAATCCCGAAGCGGACGTTATAAACCTTACGCAGAATGTTATTGACGCTTTTAATGCTGTAGCGGACAACGTTACTCCTGTTCTTGATACAATTGCGCAGGCTCTTCCGCAGGTTGCTGATAGTCTTGTTGATGCAGTTCCGGATATTCTTCCCGAGCTTGCCGATTCAGCTTTGATGATCGTTGAAACACTTATTAAGGGCTTGACCGACAATCTCCCCGAAATGACGGAAACGGCGGTTACGCTTATAACCGATCTTGCGCAGACTATTGTTGATTGTCTGCCCGAAATAAGTGAAGCTGCGGTACAGATAGTGCTTGCGCTTGTTAACGGGATTTCTCAGGCGCTCCCTGAGCTTGTGCCCTCGGCTGTTGAGGCGGTAATGTCTGTTGTGCAGGTGCTTGCGGACAACGTTAATCTTATTGTTGATGCAGGCATTAATCTTATCGGCGGACTTGCGGAGGGGCTTATCAAGGCACTCCCCGAACTCGGCAAGGCGATACCTCAGCTTATAATAAGCCTTAACACGGCTATTATTGCGGCTATTCCTCAGCTGCTTACTGTTGTGCCCGAAATTGCAAAGTCCTTCGGGGAGGCTGCTTCCGAGATAAACTGGTCCGAAACAAGCGATCAGATGATAAAGGGAATTGTTGACGGGCTTACGGACGGACTCGGCAGGATCAAAGAGGCTTGCAGGAGGCTTATGGAGGCTATCAAGGGCATGCTTGGCTTTGATAACGATGACGGGCACACGAGCGGCAGCTTCGG
>CAMAIG010000209.1 GCA_945835085.1 uncultured Ruminococcus sp.
AATTTATATATTACTTAATTAAAGGAGCGAAAAAAATGTACGAGAATATTATGGATTCCATCGGCTTTTTATCTCAGTATGAACCTGAGGTAAGCGATGCTATGAACCTTGAGCTTGCAAGACAGAAGAGAAATCTTGAGCTTATTGCAAGCGAAAATATCGTTTCCCCCGCTGTTATGGCTGCTATGGGAAGCGTTCTCACAAACAAATATGCTGAGGGATACCCCGGCAAGCGCTATTACGGCGGCTGTGAAAACGTTGATATTGTTGAAAACATTGCAATTGAACGTGCTAAGAAGCTTTTCGGTGCAAAGTTTGCCAATGTTCAGCCTCACTCCGGCGCTCAGGCTAATACCGCTGTTTATGTGGCACTCCTTAACCCCGGCGATACGGTTATGGGCATGAGCCTTGCACACGGCGGACACCTTACACACGGTTCCCCCGTAAATATTTCCGGAAAATATTTCAACTTTGTTTCCTATGGTGTAAACGATGAAGGCAACATTGACTATGAGGAGCTTTACAAGGCTGCCAACAAGTGCAAGCCCAAGCTTATTGTAGCAGGCGCTTCTGCATATCCCAGAGCTATTGACTTTGAAAAGCTTTCCTCTATCGCAAGAGCTGTTGGCGCATATCTCATGGTAGATATGGCTCACATTGCAGGTCTTGTTGCTGCAGGTCAGCATCAGTCCCCTGTTCCTTACGCTGATATCACTACAACAACTACTCATAAGACACTTCGTGGCCCCCGTGGCGGTCTTATCCTTACAAATAACGAGTATCTTGCAAAGAAGATCAACTCTGCTATATTCCCCGGCACTCAGGGCGGACCTCTCATGCACGTTATCGCCGGTAAGGCAGTATGCTTCGGTGAAGCGCTCAAGCCTGAATTCAAGGAGTACGGAAAGAACATCGTTGCCAATGCTCAGGCACTTGCTAAGGGACTTCTTGACAGAGGCTTTGACCTTGTTTCTGGCGGAACAGATAATCACCTTATGCTTGTTGACCTTCGCCCCTTCGATATCACAGGAAAGGAATTCGAGCATCGTCTTGACGAGGTTTATATCACTGTCAACAAGAACGCTATCCCCAACGATCCTCAGAAGCCCTTTGTTACAAGTGGCGTAAGAGTTGGTACTCCTGCTGTTACCACAAGAGGTCTTGACACCTCCGACATGGACAAGATCGCTGAATTCATGTATCTCGCTGCCAATGACTTTGACAACAAGGCTGACGAGATCCGTGCAGGCGTAACCGAGATCTGCAAAAAGCACCCTCTTTACGAATGATAATTATTGAACAATAAAGCTATGGGGCAGGAGGCAAATCGGCTCCCGCCCCTCAGCGTGTCGCTGAAGCCAACTCGTTGGAAAGATAGTAACATTCCTCTTATTTTGTGGCTCGGTAACTTACATATTAAAGCTGAATTTTGCTGATGATTTTTTATCAGTTCAAAATTATGTTTTTCAACAAATCAAGGGGCGGAGGCAATTTAGCTCCCGCCCCTTTAGATTTATATATATGAGTGTTCAAGGAGAAAATAATTGATAAGAATAGAACTGTTATCCGAAAATAATTTTAATGAATTTTCATTGGATACATTTGAAAGAAAACAAGAGGTCATAAATGTGTACAGAAAAGCCTGTACCGATTATGCTCTTGTGAATATGCCCTATACCGAGGACTGGAGCCTTGAAAAGAAACGTAATGTGGCAAGAGATATCCTAAGTGAGGATTACATTTCGTATCTTGCATTGGACGGCGAAAAAGCGGTCGGCTTTATCGGACTAAAAAAACAGCTCACAGAAGGCTTTATGATACTTGACTTGATGCAGGTTTCTGCAAAATACCGCAAAATGGGCATAGGCAGGAAGCTTTTTGAGATGGGAAAGCTTGAAGCAAAAAAAGCAGGTGCCAAGGCTTTGTACATATCTGCCTGTTCCTCCGAAGAAACCATCGCTTTTTACAAGGCAATGGGAGCAGTTATCACCGATGACCCAATCAAGGAAATTGCCGATGATGAGCCATTTGATCTGCAAATGATCTGTAAAGTGGATTAAATATTATTACAAAGGTTGTGATATAAATGCCATCACCTCTTGCGGACAGAATACGTCCCAATGATCTTGATGAGGTAGTAGGTCAGCGACATCTGCTGGATAAGGGTATGTACCTGCGGCGGATAATCGAAGGCGGAAAGATACCAAACATGATCTTCTATGGACCTTCGGGTGTCGGAAAGACTACTGTTGCACGCATTATAGCCGAAAACTCAGGTATGAAGCTTCATAAGCTCAACGGCACGTCTGCGGGAATAGCCGATATAAAGGAGGTTATTGCAGATACAGGCACCCTTGACGGCATGAACGGCGTTCTGCTGTATCTCGATGAAATACAGTACCTTAACAAAAAGCAGCAGCAGTCGCTCCTTGAATATATAGAAAACGGTCAGATAACTCTTATCGCATCAACCACGGAAAATCCGTATTTTTATGTATACAACGCTATTTTAAGCCGAAGTGCTGTGTTTGAATTCAAGCCTGTGACGGCAGAGGATATTATTCCTGCCTGCAAACGTGCTTTTAATATTCTTGCAGAAGAATCGGGTGTGGCAATACGGACAGAAAAGGGCGTATGCGAGCATATTGCCCGTGGCTGCGGCGGAGATGTCCGCAAATCCGTTAGCGTATGCGAGCTTTGCTTTTTAGGAGCAGAAAATGACGGAAAAACTGCGATCGTTACTCTTGAAGAAGCAAAGTCACTGACACAGCGCAGCAATATGCATTATGACCGTGACGGAGATCAGCATTACGATATCCTCTCGGCATTGCAGAAATCTATCCGAGGTTCCGATGAAAACGCCGCTCTTCACTATGCTGCAAGGCTTATCGAAGCGGGAGATATAATCTCATTGTCAAGACGGCTTCTCGTTATTGCTGCGGAAGACGTGGGACTTGCCTATCCTATGGCGATACCTATCGTTAAATCCTGTGTTGACAGCGCAATGCAGCTTGGACTGCCCGAAGCCCGCATTCCCCTGGGAAATGCGGTGATTCTCCTTGCAACAGCGCCTAAATCAAATTCCGCTTATCTTGCTATAAATGCTGCTCTCGATGATGTCAGATCAAAGGAATGCGGCGATTTCCCCCGCCATCTTCAGAACAAGCATTATGACGGCGAGGACGCTAGGATAAAGGGACAGCATTACCTCTATCCCCATGATTACAATAATCATTATGTTACCCAGCAGTATCTCCCGGACCCCATAAAAGACAGGGTATATTATCATTTCGGTGAAAACAAAACCGAACAGGCTGCCCTTGCCTACAGAAATCACATACTTGAGGAAGAACAAAAACGGCTAAAGGGAAACAAGTAAGCTCAGCCGCTGCCCTTCAGGTCATGTCCCCCTTTGCTTAGCAGTGTGCTTGATACATTCTGTGCTGAGGAAGGGCGGCAGATAACATCAACTATTGCTGTTTTTTCGGTGTAATAATTATTGTCCGAGCTATCGGTGCCGTAAAACGGAACAGGCAGCCCTAAAGCTCCTGCAGTATTAACATTTGTGAAAAATCCTATGGGTGCTTTTGGTGAATTATTGCTGCCGTTATCTCTTTTTAATTCTCTGACTGTGGCATCAAATACCCCCGGATTCATTCTGAGTGCCGCTGCGGCAAATTCGGCTTCGTCTACGGTATCAAAACGTGCTGTTATTCTCATATGTTTTTCCTTTCAAAGTGTGGTAATTATTAACAAAAAACATAATGTTTTTTATGCTCAATACTATATTTTCACCTTTTATAGAAAATATACCTCCAAAAACTTGCACAATGCAGTCAAAACGTGGTATAATAAAGATTACTGAAATTGTAAGGAGCAGATCTAATGGATATCAGAGTCGGCGATAAGCTTACTATGAAAAAAAATCACCCCTGCGGCTCGAAGGAAATGGTAGTTCTTCGCTCAGGAATGGATTTTAAGCTCAGATGCTCGGGCTGCGGACATGAATTTATGGTTGCTCGGAATAAAATCGAAAAAAACATAAAACAGGTCAAAAGAGAAGAATGATCAGCGTGTCACTGAAGCCAACTCGTTAGATAAACAGCAGGGATCTCTAAATTTTGCGGCTCGGTA
>CAMAIG010000210.1 GCA_945835085.1 uncultured Ruminococcus sp.
AGTATTTTAGCACTCCCGTTCAGCCCATGGAGAGAACGGTCCAGATGATACAGCCTTCGTCACAGCCTGTGCAGCAGCAGTATTACAATGCCCCTCCCCAGGCAATGGAGCGCACTCAGATGATGATGCAGCCAAAGTCTGCCGAGCCTGAAAAAAAGGCAAAATCGGGCAAGGGCTTCAAGAAAGTATTCATTGTTTTAGCTGCGGCAGCTGCCGTAATAATTGCTGCCATAGCTGTTCCTAAGCTTCTTGACTCCTCCAACGATGAGGACATCATTGCTTCTGAGGAAACTACTGTTTCCGAAACCACTGCTGCGGATGAAGAGAAAGCCGAAACCACTGCAGCTACCACCGCTCCTGCGGAAACCACTGCTCCTCCTGAAACCACCGCTCCTCCCGAAACCACAGCAGCTAACCGTGAATCAAGCCAAATAAATCCTGATATAGCTGCTCTCGGAAATACCCCGGGAAATATTCAGAGCAACGGACTGGCGGTTAATAATGGTACGGATGTGTATTGGTTGGGTGATTATTATCACGCTATCAAAACCTTTCGGGGTGATGAAGCTGTAAGCGTGGTTACAGGCTCCGACAGCAGATTTACCAATCTCTGTTTTGCAGATAATGTTCTGTATTTTGTCTATGATAAGCAAATTCGTTTCTATGATCCGGAAACCGATGAGAACTGGATACTTTCGGATACTCAGAATTACACTGCGGATGAAGTGACATTCTTTGTTACCGATAAATATTATCTGGTGTATACCAAGAATGTGAGTGATGATGTCGGTGTGCTTCACCGTATCTCAAAGAGCACCGGTCAGGAAGAACAGTGGATAAAACTGGATTTCAGAGTTAACTTTACCATTCTCAAAGATAAGCTCTATTATAAAGGCGTGGATTCAAACGGCAAGACTTCAATTTTTGTTACATCGGTCGACGATTTCAGCAAAACACAGGACGACTATATCTATTGCAGCGAAGATACTATTAGCTTGTGGAATATTGTTGCTGATGGAGATTCTGTTTACTTCTTCACAAAGAATAAGAACAATGAAGTATTCATTAATAAATTTAGTGAAAATCTGGCAGGCTCTGAGGGTGTGTGGAATATTACATCAGATATGAGGAATATTGCAGGAGATAATTACTATGCAACTCTTCTTAATGTCCTGAGAGGGCAGATCTGCTTATCTGTATATGATATGTTTGCCGAATCATCATCACCTGCCCTTTGTCATATAAAATGCTTAAACTCCACTGAATATGAGCTGGACGTTATTGCGGGAACTGAAAAAAATGTTTGGGGTTCTTCAATGTCTTTTAAAGATGACAAGCTTGAGGTTCTTTATATGTGGCCTGAAAAGGGAGAGATCTACTTCCAGCGATATGACAAAAACGGTAATGAAATTGAGGATTAAGGAGAGATAGCTATGGCTTTACAGGAATGCAGCAACGGACATATTTATGACAGCGACCTACATAACAGCTGCCCTTATTGTGACGGAGGCTCAAACAGGATAGATTTCGGAGAAGGTAATGACAGCAGCTCCGATATCGGCAGAACAGTTGCCTGCTCTCCCATAATAGGCTCGGGAAATGAAGGCGGCGCCGATATCGGCAAAACAGTTGCAGTAATAGGTCGTGGCAGTCAGCCTGCAGATTATGCTCCTGCCCCCGGTCAGCATTACGAGCCAAGACCTTCCGCTGCCCAGGCTGCGGCGTCTGCTCTTGATGATGTGAAAAAGAACGGCGGAAAAATGCTGGCTTCCGCTCAGGCAAAGATATCCGCTATGACTATGAAGATGAAGCAGGAGGACAGCGTAATAAACCAGTTCGTTGGTGCAGTGAAGAAGAAGGGGTCTGAGATCATGACCTCCCATTCCTCCGATAATGGAGCGGCAGACAGCTCCGATCCTGTGGGCGGCTGGCTTGTATGCACGGAAGGCCCCGAAAAGGGACGTGATTACAGGATACTTTGCCGAAACAATACCCTGGGAAGCAGCAATAAAATGGATATCTGCCTGCGGGGCTTAACAAGCACCACAGCCGAAAGCCATGCAAGGATAGCATATGACAGAAAGCATAATGTTTTCCATATAATCCCCACCGACAGCACTGAGGTCATTTATGTAAATGACGAGCCTGTATATGTTCCCACCGGGCTAAAAGATCGTGATGTGATAGAGATAGGCGGCTATAAGCTTGTATTTATACCCTTCTGCGGCGAAATTTTCTCATGGGAAAAAGCCTGAAAAGAGTGGAGTTGAAAAAAATGTTTTTATTCCGCAAAAAGAAAACCGAGGAAGAACCTCTTACGGAAACCCTCAGATATGAAGTTGGAAACGTTCAGGGCGTCGGCACCAGGAAGGGTCAGGAGGATTCATTCACAGCGGTGAACGCACTGAATGAAAAAAGCTATAATAAATCGGGGCTTATGTTTGCCGTTTGCGACGGAATGGGCGGAATGAAAAGCGGAAAGCTTGCAAGCGAATCTGCCATAAAGTGCCTTCGCAAGGCTTTTTCGGATATGGATATGGAAGGGGATATCCCTTCTCAGATGCGTGACAGCATTTTCAGTGCTTCCTCGGAGGTGGAAAAGCTTCTGAACGGTGAGGGCGGAAGCACCGTGGTGATGGGCATCGTTTTCAGGGAAAAGCTATATTTTGCCTGCGTAGGTGACAGCTTCCTTTATCTTTTCAGAAACGGCAGTCTTTACAGGCTCAACACTGAGCACAATATCTGCCATGAAAAATACCTTATGAGCCTGAGAAACGGCGAAACCGATGTTAAGAGCGGGCGTGAAGCCCCCGATACAGCATCACTTACAGCATTTATCGGAATGCCTGGACTTCCCTTGGCAGACTGCTCTGTCCGTCCCTTGAAGCTGAAAAAGGACGATATGATAATTGCCTGCTCGGACGGTATCGGCGGTGTTCTTGAGGAGGGTGAGATACTTGAAGCTCTCAATGAACCCACTGTCCAAAAAAAATGCACAAGGCTTGAGGACTTTATCATGGAACACGCCAATCCCAACCAGGATAACTACACAGCGCTTATTCTAAAATGCCTGTGAAGCCGATCGGAGGAATAAATGAAATTTGATGTTTTTGAGTACACAAGCAAGGGCGGACGAGGCTATAATGAGGACTCTCTGGGAAGTCATTCCGACAGCAGCGGAGGAGTTTTTGTCGTCTGCGACGGGCTTGGAGGACACGCACTTGGAGAGGTAGCCTCAGCTGCGGCAGTGGAAAGGATAATAACGGACTGGGATACCTCGGCTGAAAATATTAAAGAGCTTCTCACTGAAAGGATAGACAAAGCAAATCAGACTATTCTTGAGCTTCAGGAGGAAAAAAGTGCCGTGATGAAAACGACAGTTGCGGCAGTTGCAATAAATGAAAGCAAGGCAGTCTGGGCAAATTCGGGAGATTCACGGGTCTATTTTATCCATGACTGCGAGCTTCACGCATATACAAACGACCATTCGGTCGCATATAAGAAATACAAATCGGGTGAGATCACCCGTGACATGATAGCCACCGATGAGGATCAGTCCTGCCTGCTAAGATGTCTTGGCAATAAGGACCGCTATCAGCCGGAAATAACAGAGTCCGATGTTCCCATTGAAAAGGGAGATGCATTTCTTCTCTGCTCGGACGGTGCATGGGAATATATCAGAGATGAGGAGATAGTTATAGATTTCCTCAAATCCGAAACTGCCGAAAAGTGGGCAGAACTTCTGCTCCTTCGTGCAATGGAAAGAATTGAGGGTGGCAATGATAATATCTCCGTCCTGACAGTGATCGTAAAATAATAATTGCAGGAAATGAAAGGATAAGTCCTCATTTCCTGCAATTTTTTTCCTGATTCAAAAAATGCTAAATATTCTCTCTCAGCCATTTTTCAACAAGTATTTCGTCCCCCTCAGCCATAAATGGGTGCTCACATTCGGGCGCAGTAGTGACCCTGCAGCCGAATTTCTCCGCAAATTCATTTATAACCTCGGCAGACTGCAAATTGTCCCTTCCGCCGTAAAGAATACTTGTGGGGAATTTCCATTCCTTGATGGGGTGAGTCTTTACATATCGGTAATATTTCCATGTCATAAGGTCAATGGGC
>CAMAIG010000211.1 GCA_945835085.1 uncultured Ruminococcus sp.
TATTTTACCGGGATATCACACAAAATTTATATAAATCATTGACACCCGGTTGATAATATAGTATAATTAATACGTATGACGATTTTGCCATATAATATAGTTATGAGGAAGTGAGCACATGGATAACGGCAATACCGGCGGCGTGATACCGCGAAGCAGCTCTGTCTGCATGAAGTATCCATACTCACGTTTTTCATGGTAGGAGTCTTCATACAGACAGAGTACGCGGCTCATGCCTCCGATAGCAGCATAGCTATGCTGTGAAATTATTTCGGAGGAGATGATATATTTGGAAAAGATCGAAGCAGTGGTGCTTGTAAAGCACAGAGCCTTTGTTCAGCTCAAGACCGCTCTCCAGGAAATGATGCCTGCGGATATCGCTCAGCTTCTCAGCGAGCTGATGGAGGAGCAGGACGAATTCAGCGAGAAGGAGCTGACTCTGGTATTCAGGATACTGCCCAAGGAGCTTGCTGCGGAAGCCTTCACCTATATGGACAGCGACCTGCAGATGGTGCTCATCAACGCATTTTCCGACCGTGAGCTTAAAGCGGTGCTTGATGAGCTGTTCCTTGACGATACCGTTGACATTATCGAGGAAATGCCCGCAAATGTGGTTTCCCGAATACTCAAAAACGCAGACCCCGCCAAGAGAAAGCAGATAAACGAGCTTCTGAACTATCCCGAGGACAGTGCGGGAACTATCATGACTACGGAGTTCGTTTATTTCAGAAGCGATGACACCGTTAAGGCTGCCTTTGAGCGGATAAGAAGCGTAGGTCTTGTTAAGGAAACGGTTTACACCTGCTATGTCACCGAGAACAGGCGTCTTGTGGGACGGGTTTCTCTCCTTGACCTGGTGGTGGCAGATGAGGAAGCTCTTATAAGCGATATTATGGACACCACAGTGGTAAGCGTTTCTGCTCACGATGACAAGGAGGAGGTCGCAAACCTCTTTTCAAAGCATGACCTTGCCGCCCTTCCCGTTGTTGATGCAGACGGCAGGATAGTTGGCATAATCACATTCGACGACGCTATGGACGTTATCCGTGAGGAGAACGCCGAGGATATGGCTCGAATGAGCGCCGTAATGCCCAGCGAGGACAGCTACCTTAAAACAAGCGTGTGGAAGCACGCAAGAAGCAGAATTGTCTGGCTCCTTATCCTCATGCTCTCCGCAACCATCACAGGCTCCATAACCAATCACTTTGAAGCCCAGATAGCGGCTGTTCCGCTGCTCGTTGCCTTCATGCCCATGCTTACGGGTACGGGAGGAAACTGCGGCTCTCAGGCGTCAACAATGATAATCCAGGGCATGGCTATGGGCGAGATAAGGCTAAAGGACTTCTTTAAGGTGGTTTTCAAGGAGCTTCGCATAGCCCTCATATGCAGCATTATCCTTTCTGCCGTGAATTTTGCAAGGATAGTTATAATGTATAACGACCTGAAAATGGCGGTGGTGGTTTCTGCGACACTTATCGGAACGGTAATTCTTTCAAAGCTGCTGGGCTGTATGCTGCCCATGTTTGCAAAGAAAATACATCTTGACCCTGCAATAATGTCCGCTCCCCTCCTTTCAACACTTGTTGACAGCTGCTCGACCCTGCTTTATTTCACCATTGCGCTTCATGTACTGAGCATCTGAGAATTAACGGCATTTTGAGGGCATAATATAAAAAAATATTTGCGGGATAATTAAGCGAGGTTAATTATGAGAAAAACAAAAATAGTCTGCACCGTGGGTCCCTCCACGGACAATGACGATATACTGCGAGAAATGATGCTTTCGGGCATGAACGTTGCCCGATTCAATTTCTCCCACGGTGATTATGAGATACACGAGAAAAGATTCAGACAGCTTTGCAGGATAAGAGAGGAGCTGGGTCTGCCCGTTGCGGCGCTTCTAGATACAAAAGGTCCCGAGATACGCCTGGGAAAATTCGGCGGCAAGGCTCCCGTCACATTAAACGACGGCGACAGGTTCATTCTTACAACCGAGGACAGGATATGCGATAATGAGATAGCAAGCATTTCCTTCAAGGGGCTTCCCGAGGACGTGAAAAAGGGCACTGCTATCCTCATAAACGATGGTGCTGTGGAGCTAAGAGTTGAAAGCGTTTCGGGAAATGAGATAACCACCACCGTTATTCACGGGGGCGAGATATCCGACAACAAGGGCATAAACGTTCCGGGAGTAGAGCTTTCAATGCCCTATCTTTCGGAGCGGGATATGAACGACCTTGAATTCGGCGCAAAGCTGGGCTTTGATTTTATTGCGGCGTCCTTTGTAAGGACAGCGGCAGACGTGGCATATCTCAAAAAATTCATCAAGAGCCTGGGCTGGAGCACTCCCAGGATAATTGCGAAAATAGAGAACATGGACGGTGTGAAGAACATCGACGAGATAATCGAAGTGGCTGACGGAATAATGGTCGCACGAGGAGATATGGGCGTTGAGATACCCTTTGAGCAGATACCCGCAATTCAGAAGGACCTTATCAGACGGGGCTATAATGCGGGCAAGCAGGTCATCACCGCCACACAGATGCTCGAATCCATGATAACGAATATCCGACCCACAAGAGCCGAGATAACAGACGTTGCAAACGCTATCTATGACGGCACCTCCGCAATAATGCTCAGCGGCGAAACCGCTGCGGGCAAGCACCCCGTTGAGGCGGTAAAGACCATGGCGCTCATTGCGGAAACCACCGAGAACGACATCAATTATGTCAGCCGCATGAGAAACCGCCGTGAGGACAGAGCGGGAAATATCACAAACGCTATCTCCCACGCTGCCTGCACCACTGCCCATGACCTGGGAGCAAAGGCTGTTCTTACGGTAACAAAAACGGGAAACACCGCAAAGATGCTCTCAAAATACAGACCCGCCTGCCCCATAATCGGCTGCACTCCCAATGAAACGGTTTACCGTCAGATGAACCTTTCCTGGGGCGTTACTCCCCTGATGATGGACGAGAAATCCAGCACCGACGAGCTTCTTGACGGTGCAATAGACGCTGCTGTAAAAAACGGGCTGCTTTCGGAGGGGGACGTTACCGTTATCACAGCTGGAATACCTCTGGGAGTTGCGGGAAATACCAATATGCTGAAGGTGTCCGTTGTGGGACAAGGTTCCGAAACCCATATATAAGGAGAATAATAAAATGAGAATTAATTTTAAAGGCATGGCGCTTATCGCCGCTGCCGCAATGACAATGGCAGCTTTCACAGGCTGCTCCAAAACAGTTTCAAACACTTCATCGACGGGAAATGAAGCTCCCGCCGAAACCACTGCCACCGCTGCTCAGTCCACCGCTCAGTCGGGAGAGATACTCAATTTCATCATGCCCGAGATAGGCGAGAAGATAGCTGTCATCACCGTTAAGGACTACGGCGAGATAAAGATAAAGCTCTTCGCCGATGCGGCTCAGAAGGGCGTGGAGAATTTCGTGGGACTTGCGGAGATGAACTATTACGACGAGCTTATCTTCCACAGGATAATCCCCAACTTTATGATACAGGGCGGCGACCCCAGAGGTACGGGTACGGGCGGCAGCTCCATTTGGGGCGAGAAGTTTGACGGCGGAATACCTCAGGGACTTTACCACTTCACAGGCGCCGTTGCCTACGCAAATTCCGGCTCCACCGCCACAAACGGCAGTCAGTTCTATATCGTGAACACTCCCGACGGATATATGCAGAACACCTGCGAGGAGCTTATGTCCTACGACCCCACAAAGTATAACTGGCCTCAGAACGTTATCGACACCTATAACGAAAAGGGCGGCGTTCCCTTCCTGGACGGCAGCTATACCGTTTTCGGTCAGGTATTCGAGGGAATTGACGTGGTAAGAGAAATTGCAAATGTTGAAACAGACGACAATGACAAGCCTCTTACCCAGGTCAAGATGGAATCCGTAAGAATAGTTGAATATACGGGTGAATAATTTACACAAAAAGCCATTTGACCTAAAAACGTAATGACAACACTACGCCGGTTACCGAGCCGCAAATAAGGAAATTTCTGCCAATTCACCAACGAGTTGGCTCCGCCGGCTCGGCGGCTCCGGCGGCTCGCCGGTAATACATAAAAAGGGTGATAATATGAAGCTGTGTCCCG
>CAMAIG010000212.1 GCA_945835085.1 uncultured Ruminococcus sp.
CCTGGGGAAATGTTTCGGGTATCGACAGAGAGAGCGGAATGATAGTTATCAAGCCATCGGGCGTTCCCTATGAGGGCATGACTGCAGAGGATATGGTAGTGGTGGAGCTTGCAACGGGCAAGGTCACAGAGGGCAAATGGAAGCCCTCCAGCGATACTCCCACTCATCTGGAGCTTTACCGTGCATTTCCCGAGATAGGCGGCGTCGTGCATACTCACAGCCGCTGGGCAACATCATTTGCACAGGCAGGCATGGGAATAATGCCAATGGGCACCACCCAGGGAGATTATTTCTACGGTGAAATACCCTGCACAAGAGCAATGACCCCCGAAGAGATCGGCGGTGAATATGAAAAGGAAACGGGCACAGTTATCATTGAACGCTTCAAGGGCATCGACCCTATGACGATACCTGCCGTTCTTGTGAAAAATCACGGTCCCTTCACATGGGGCAAGGATCCTCACGAGGCTGTGCATAACTCCGTTGTGCTTGAAGAGGTAGCCTTCATGAACTACCATGCAATGTCAATGAACCCTTCCGCAGGACCAATGCAGCAGGAGCTTCTTGACAAGCACTATCTCAGAAAGCATGGCAAAAATGCATACTATGGACAGGGCTGACAGGCTGTCTAATACTGATATCCAAGGCTGCTTGTGCATTCAATGAAATGAAAAAAACAGCCGCAGAATGTGCAAATCATGCCAACTTTCCGACAAGTTGGCTTCATCTGCAAACAGAAAATCCCCGATGCCGTTATTTCAGGCATCGGGGATTTTTTAGCCTTAACTTATCTGAACTGATCGACTATCCTGTTCAGTTCCTTTGCGGTGTTGGAATTTGTTTTTGTAAGGGAATCGAGCTTGTTTACCATGGAGTAGGTGATCTCAGCCTTTTCGGTAATGCTGTGAACGCTCTTTTCATTGTTGCTGATGATCTCATCGAAATGTCTGGATTCCTTCTGGATATTATTGACAAGCTTAGAGATCTTGTCAATTTCGTTGTTTGTAGCGTCCATGGAAACCTTCAGCTGTCCCGAGATGTCGTTCATATCGCTGAAGCTCTTGGCAATGTCTGTTCTGATAAACTCAATTATCTCCTTGAAGCAGTTTTCGATGCTTACGATATTGTTGTTCATCTCCTTGCAGACTTCATATATCTCGTTTGCGGCAACTGCGGAGTTGGTGGAAAGATTTTTGATCTCATTTGCAACGACCGCAAAGCCCGCACCGTAGGAGCCTGCTCTTGCAGCCTCAATGGAAGCGTTGATAGCAAGGATATTTGTTTCGGAAGCAATATCCTGGATACGCTTTACCTTTTCGTTTATGCTGTTGAGAGCATGGAGATATTCCATAGCGTTGTTGATATTTGTTTCGGTCTTGGCAGCCTTGTCGTTGATGGAGGTGGATATTGTACCCGCATTCTTTATCATGTTGTCTGCAACATGTATCCTTTCGGCATTGGACTGCCTGCTGTCCTCCATGATATTGTGGATAGCGGCAATGTCGGTGTTTACCTTCTGGATAGTTCTGGAGGTATCGCTGATGCTTTCGGTAAGCTCCTCGGTAGTCTTGGAGTTCTCCGCTGCACAGGTAACAAGAGATGTAACGGTCTTTTTCATTACCACAGAGCCGTCAATGAGAGAATCGGAGCAGTCCTTAAGAGTCGAAACAACATCTCTGAGGGTAGAGGTAAGGGAATCAACAGAGGTAGCAATGGCTCCGACCTCGTTTCTGTTGCCGATAAAGCGCCGGATATCATTATTTTCAACAAGAGTAAGCTCGCCCAGGTCGTTAACGGCATTCTGAACCTTTCTGAGAGGCTTTGTGATAAGGTGAGATGTAGCAAATACTGCAAGAACAACTATGATAAGAGTAAGGATAGTAAGGATAATATTTTTCCTTGCTATCATATTGCTTGATGCAAGTATCTCGTCAATGCTGTCCTTCATTGTGACAACCAGATTATATTCGGGGATAAACTCATATGCGATAATGTTTTCATCTTCATAGTAAACGCCGGTATTATTGCCTGCTTTAACTTCTTCAAGGATATCGAGCATTGACTGATCTTCAATAGCCGACATGATAAGCTCGTTATCCGAATTGTATGTATAGATAAGGTTTGCAGCGTCAAGTATAGCATATTTCTGCTCAGTCATACCCGAGATGGACATTTTCGCAAGCAGGCCGTTGAGTCCCGAAAGGAAGGGACCGCCGCCCACAAGTCCGATAGGAGTGCCGTCGTCTGCACACACGGACATTCTGAGATTGAAGATAAGCTGTCCCGAAGCGGGCGAAACGAATGCGCCGCCGTTATAGAAGCCGTTGGGGCTGTTTGTCATAGTAGCCTGATAGGGTGCAAGGGAATCTCCCGATCTTGTTACCATGCCGACTACCTGAGGTGTGGAATGAGCAAGAACCTGTGTTTCCCAGTTGCTGAGGTATATGCCCTCCCAGGAATCAAGGTTTGCAAAAAAGCGCTCTGTATATTCCTGAGCGGTCTTGATCTTCTCGGGGTTTTCGGGGTCGAGAAGGAGGGCCTTTATCTCTGCGGCAGTGGAATATTCCTTCAGCGTTCTTTCCGATTCGGAAACAAACAGCTTTATCATATTAGTCTGCCCGTCAAGAACGGTGTACATATTATCAATGGAGCTTTCCTTTGAAGCCTTAGTAACGCTTGACGTTATTACTGCATACAGACAACCGAGGCACAGGACAGCAATAAGCGCAACACTTATTGTTATAACGGTTGCCATTTTAAGATGTTTTCCCATTATATTACCTCCGAATAAGCATAGTATGTTATTATTAATATTGTATAGCTTTACGGCATTTTTGTCAATGATTTATGACAAATACGATAAAAAATCGGTATATTGTTCAAAAAATATACAATAATATAGTTATATTGTCAAATAATGGAAAACCGCCCCGTTCATAGCTTCCTGATTATTCTGAGGCAGGTTTCAACGTGCATTATCCAGTGCCTTGAAAAGGGCATAGAAATAAGTCCCTTTATATCCTTGCCGCACCAGTAATCAATGAGCCAGGCTGAATTTTCATCGGTGCTGACGGTATTTGTGAGCCTTATCCTTTCCTTGTCCGATTCGTCAAAGCGTCTTTTGAGATCGGAGTATTGGGTGCCCGAAAGCCAGTCCTCCGTGGCAGACTTCACTTCCCATATGTAACTATACAGAGCGTCAATGTCAAGCTTCCGTGAAAATTCTGCTATCTCCATCTTTACAAGCTCATTTCCCGTTGTGATAATGGGAGAATTTATCTTTTTGCAGTGGTCGCCTTTAAAAAATACCTGCTCCTCATTTTTGATAAGAGTGCTAAGCACAATATCCTCTATCCTGAAAATATGCCACAGGGAATATGCAACAGTCTTGCTGTGATATCCCTCTGCATTGATATAGGGGATAGCGCTGAAATCTTCCTTTTTAAGGGTGCTTTTCCATGAAAGCATTTCATCAGAAAGCTGACTTCTAAGCTCCATAAGAGTGCTAATCCCCTCTGAAAATGTGGCTTTTTTAAGTTTGCTTTTAGCCTTGGCGTTAAGCTCCGACCATTCCCTGTTCATACGCTTTCCTCCTGTTTTGATGAATGTATGTCCGAAATTTTCGCAGGTCATACTTCAATATACTGAGCCTCGGCTCTTTTCTGAATCTGCTCCATGCGCAGGTCAAGCTCGGCAGCTATCCTTGCACATTCGGCAAGCTCGGAGTTAATGACGCTGTCGTTTTGCAGGTCTTTTTTGTAGCGTATCTTGTGCTCGGTGCTTGCCCACCAGTCCATTGAGATCGTGCGAAACTGCACCTCCACCTTCATCATGCGCTTGCTGTCATGGAGAAAAATTGGCGTTTCAATTATCAGATGGAGGCTGCGGTAGCCGTTTTCCTTGGGATTTTTAATGTAGTCCTTGGTTTCAATGAGCCACACATCGTCCTGCTTTAAAAGAGCGTCTGCAAGCCCGTAAATATCCGACGGGAAGGAGCATATGACCCTTACTCCCGCAATGTCCGTGATATTATTCTCAATGCTTTCCACAGTCAGGGGATAGCCCTTGCGAGCCAGCTTCTCAACTATCC
>CAMAIG010000213.1 GCA_945835085.1 uncultured Ruminococcus sp.
TTACGGCAGGTCTTACGCCTGCATTGAAGAGGTCTGTTTCAAGGAATCTCTGACCGTCAGTGATGGAGATAACGTTTGTGGGGATATATGCCGATACGTCGCCTGCCTGGGTTTCGATTATAGGCAGGGCTGTGATGGAGCCGCCGCCGTAATTCTCGTTAAGGCTGCAGGCACGCTCCAGCAGACGGGAATGGAGATAGAATACATCTCCGGGGAATGCCTCTCGTCCGGGTGGTCTTTTGAGCAGCAGAGAAAGTGTTCTGTAAGCTACTGCGTGCTTTGAAAGATCGTCGTAAACGCACAGCACGTCCTTGCCCTGCTTTAGGAAATATTCGCCCATTGCAACGCCTGTGTAGGGTGCAATATACTGGAGAGGTGCAAGCTCCGAAGCGGTTGCGGAAACTACGATAGTGTAGTCCATGGCACCGTTCTTTGCAAGTGTTTCAACGACATTTGCAACTGTTGAACGCTTCTGTCCTATGGCAACATAGATACAGATGACGTTCTTATCCTTCTGATTGATTATGGTATCGAGAGCGATAGCGGTCTTACCTGTCTGGCGGTCGCCGATAATAAGCTCTCTCTGTCCTCTTCCGATGGGTATCATGGAGTCTATAGCCTTGATTCCTGTCTGGAGAGGTCTGCTTACGGATTTTCTTGTGATAATTCCGTAGGCGGGCTGCTCTATGGGCATTTTCTCGTTTGTGAGAACGGCACCCTTGCCGTCTATGGGCTGACCAAGAGCGTTTACTACTCTTCCCAGAAGCTCTTCGCCTACGGGAACGGAAACAACGCTGCCTGTTCTCTTTACAGTGTCGCCCTCTTTGATGTCAGTATCGGAACCCAGCATTACTGCTCCGACGAAGTCCTGCTCAAGATTGAGTGCCATTGCATATATGCCGCCCTCAAACTCAAGAAGCTCTCCCGACATACAGTTTTCAAGTCCGTGGATACGAGCGATGCCGTCGCCCACGGTCACAACTGTGCCTATATCGGTCAGCTCTATCTTCGATTTGAAATTCCTGATCTGACTTTTGATTATTCCGGTTATTTCGTCCGGACGCAAATCCATCTGATTCACCCTTTCGTTTTTATTGGGTATGGGATCATTCTCTGGTCAGACTTTTTTATCAGCCTGCGATCATATCCTTTATCTGCTTGTGCATATTCTCGAGCTTTGTCTTTACAGAGTCGTCGAGCATACTGTCGCCGCAGGAAACTATCATTCCGCCTACTATGGACGGGTCTGTCTTTTCCACGAGTATTATCCTGCTGCCGTACATTTTCTGAAGCTTTTCGGTAAGCTTCTCCCTTGCCTGTGCTTTCAGGGGAACTGCGGTGGTGACCGTTACCTCTGAGATGCCGCTCATTTCGTAATAGCCCTTTCTGAACTCCTTCACGATGGGAACAAGATGCTTTATCCTGTTCTTTTCCGTCAGTACGCACAGAAAATTAAAGGCTGTTTCGGATATCCTGCCCCCGAAGATGTTTTCTAAAAGGGTCAGCTTCTCCTTTTCCGTTATGGTCGGTGCGGAAAGTGCCTTTGTAAGCTCCGGATTATCCGAAAATATTCCCGCTGCGGCATTAAGCTCCTCGTCAAGCTCTCCCGCATTTTTGTCCTCCGATGCTATTTCAAGCAGCGCACGGGCATAAACCTTTTCTACAGATCCTGCCATAGCTATCCTCCCGCTTACTGCTCGTCATCGGAGCCGATAGCGCCGATAAATTCGTCGATAAGCCTGTCCTGCTCGGCATCGGAGGTCATTTCCTTTTCGATGACCTTGCCTGCGATGCTTACCGCAATATCGGAGATCTCGTCCTTGATCCGGTTAACGGCACGCTTGCGCTCCTTCTCGATATCGGCATTTGCCTTTATCACCATATTCGACGCCTCGTTCTTTGCGGCGGCGATTATTTCGTCGGAACGTACCTGTGCCTTTTTATTTGCCTCACGGAGTATCTCGGCGGATTCCTCCCTGGCTGCGGTCAGCTTTTCGGTGTACTCGCTCTCCATGCTCTTTGCGTGCTCCAGTGCGGCATCCGCTTCTTCATAGGTCTTTGACACCTGTGCCTTACGCTCGTCGATTATCTTGTTTACCGGTGCAAACAGAAATTTCTTGAATAGCAAAAACAGGATAAGGGTATTGCAGAGAACGCCGATTATGGTACTCGGCTCTATGCTGAAAAATTCAAAATTAACACCTGTCATACAGATTTATCCTCCCAAGTCCTGTTATTCCTTTATCCTTTATCAGCCAAGGTGCTTGAGGAAAGGATTTACGAACAACAGAATGATACCTACGAGAAGTCCGTAAATACCTGTTGACTCGGCAACGGCACATCCGATAAACATTGTTGTGGTAGCTGATGACTTTGCCTCAGGCTGTCTGCCAATGGTTTCGATAGCCTTGCCTACTGCGTAGCCTTCACCGATACCGGGGCCTATACCTGCGATAAGTGCAAGTCCTGCGCCTATACCCTGTCCCATAAGGACCAGTGCCTTTGCAAACAGCATTGCCTGTTCATCTGTCATGTTCATATTTTCTACCTCCAAAAAAATTATTCTTTGTGTCCTTTTGCTTGAATGTGAATTATACAACTCGTATATTTTGTGAGTTATATCATATTTGTAAACTACGCCGCCTGTTCATCCTTGCCCGCTGCATCTCCCACATATGCCATTGTAAGCATTATGAAAACGTAGGACTGGATGACTCCCGAGAAAAAGTCGAAATAGATCGACAGGACGGCAGGCACACCTATCTGGAAAATATGGAAATAATTGAGCGCTGCCAGCTTCAGGCTGAGAGCATTATACACCACATTGCTCAGAATTGTGAGGAATGCATAGATTATGGAGCTGATTATCATTCCGCTGGAAATATTTCCGAAGATACGAAGCGCCATTGCTGTAGGCGTTGCAACATCACTGAGAATATTGATAGGCGTTATCACGGCTACAGGCTCCGCAAAGCCCTTGAGATATCCCCCAAGACCGTTTGACTTTATCTTGTTATAGGTTATGAGTATCAGCGTAAGGGCTGCCCATGTTCCCGTACAGTTGATATCAACGGTCATGCTTCTAAATCCCAGGACGCTTACAAGTGAGCCTGTCAGTGCAAAGGTGAATATCGTTGCGATATAGGGTGCGTATTTCACCATTCTCGCTCCCATATTATCCTTTACAAGATCCTGGAAGAAGGTCACAAACCACTCCGCAAGCACCTGCTTTTTCGATGTGGGGACTACCTTCAGATCGCTTGTGAGCCATTTCATAAGTATGAACAGCACGATTATCAGGAGCCAGCCCGTGACTACCGTTTCGGATATGGAAAAAAGCTCGGAATCCCCGTTCATGAAGGTTATCATTTTCTTGGGTCCCAGCACGTCCACATGAAGCTCGGTGTCGTAAAATGCTTCAGCGGCGGCTGCCGCCATAGCAGTTATCATATATTTTTACCTCCTTTCGTGAGAAGTTATTTTTTTCGTAGTGATGCGATCCCGCTGCCCGTATATATGAGCTTCGGCCACAAAAGCGGCAGAAATGTACAGACGGGATCGAAGCAGGGCAGATTGAACCCTGCTGCTATTGCTGCTCCCATTACCGCAAAGCGTATCAGATAGAAGCTGAACATATAGCGCTGTGCAGATCTGGCAGAGCCTCGCTCCACCGCTCTTTCCGCTGAATACCCCAACAGGATGATGTTCACGGTCATTGCTGCTGTTCCCAGAAGAAGTCCCAGTAAAATTTTCGTGTCAAGTCCGTAGAAGGGCAGTGCGGCTGCAAAAACTATCAGATCCGCTGTCAGTGCTTTTGGAAGCAGGAATCTCAGCTGCTCATTTATCATTTTGCTGAATAATTTTATCTTCATAAGCAGCATCGGCTCTCCTCAGGTCATTTACGAATACATATAGTTATGCATAGTAATATTATAGCAAATCGGTCTGCAAAAAGCAACAAATTTATTAAGTTTAATTTGTACATTCCATAAACATTATGCAAATCAATCATTAATTCGGCTATCATTCTTTGAAAAAATGTGATTTCCTACAAATTTCCGAAAGCTTTT
>CAMAIG010000214.1 GCA_945835085.1 uncultured Ruminococcus sp.
TGCAATGGTGTATAATAAAAACGGTCCAAAATAATCGGAAAGGAAATGATAAAAATGAGATTGACCGAAGCCCACGTTCAGCGTATCGCATCGGAAGCAGACTCCCTCATAAAGGAGCTTTCATCACTTGATGCACTTAAATTATCATCTCTTGATAAAAACAGAACAGCAGCAGTATTTGTAGATATCATAAACGGCTTTATAAGGGAAGGAGCCATGTCCGACTCCCGAATCGCAGAAATAATCCCCCCGAGTGCAGAGATTCTTAAAAGCTGCAATGCTTCGGGGATAATGACAATAGCCTTTGCAGACTGCCATGAAAAGGACGCAGCGGAATTTTCGGCATTTCCTCCCCACTGCATAGCAGGCACCTCCGAATCCGAGATCGCAGAGGAGCTTAAAGAGATCGGGGGCTATATCCTCATTCCCAAAAATTCTACCAACGGCTTCCACGAGGAAAAATTCCGAAAGCTTCTTGAAAGCCGTCCCGAGATAGATACATTCATCGTCACAGGGGACTGCACCGACATCTGTGTGCTCCAGTTCTGCCTTGCTCTCAAGACCTGTTTCACGCAGAAAAACCGCACAGTAAATATCATTATCCCCACAGACTGCATAGAAACCTATGACGCACCCTATCACAGCAGTGATTTTGCAAATCTTGCGGCATATAAGCTTCTGAAGGACAGCGGCATCACATTTGTCAGCAGTATCACAGATTAATTTTTTTGCGGGATATACAGTTAAACACCGATACCTGATACAGAAAGGACAGATAGAAATGAACGAGCGGAATCTGACCATGCTCACTGATTTTTACGAGCTTACCATGGGAAACGGCTATTTTGAGAACAAAATGGGCGATACCATATGCTGCTTTGACCTTTACTTCCGCAAGGTACCCGATAACGGCGGATTTGCGGTAATGTGCGGACTGGAGCAGGCGATAGATTATATCCGCAATCTAAGATTTACCGAGGAGGATATAGAATTTCTCCGTGGAAAGAAAATATTTTCCGAGGGTTTTCTTGATTATCTCAGAAATTTCAGATTTTCCTGTGATGTGTGGGCAATACCCGAGGGAACGCCCGTGTTTCCCAATGAACCTCTCGTAATAGTCAAGGGTCCCGCAATACAAGCTCAGTTTGTAGAAACAATGCTGCTTCTGTGCATAAACCATCAGTGCCTTATCGCCACAAAGGCAGCAAGGATAGTAAAAGCAGCTGACGGCAGAGCGGTAATGGAATTCGGCTCCCGAAGGGCACAGGGCGGCGACGGAGCCATCTACGGAGCAAGAGCGTCCTATATAGGCGGCTGCAGCGGCACTGCCTGCACCATATCCGACAAGACCATGGGCACTCCCGCCCTGGGAACAATGGCACACAGCTGGGTGCAGATGTTTGACAGCGAGCTTGAAGCCTTCCGTGCATATGCAAAATGCTATCCCGATTCCTGCCTGCTGCTTGTGGACACATACAACGTGCTGAAATCGGGCATACCCAATGCCATCACTGTATTCAATGAGCTGAAAGCCCAAGGACATAAGCCCGCAGGCATAAGGATAGACAGCGGCGACATCACCTATCTGTCGAAAAAAGCCCGCAAAATGCTTGACGAAGCAGGCTTCCCCGAAGCAAAGATATGCATCTCCAATTCTCTTGACGAATATATCATCGAGGATATACTGAGGCAGGGTGCAAAAATAGACACCTTCGGCGTGGGAGAACGGCTGATAACCTCCCGCAGTGAGCCTGTTTTCGGGGGAGTTTATAAGCTCACGGCAGTAGAAAGGGACGGCAGGATCATACCTAAGATAAAGCTGTCGGAAAACGTGTCCAAGATAACCACACCCGATTTCAAGGAGCTGTGGAGATTTTATGACAACAGCACAGGCAAGGCGCTTGCTGATCTCATCACCTGCTACGGGGAGGAGATCGACAGCACAAAGCCCTATACCATATTTGACCCCGACTTCCCCTATAAAAAGAAGACCCTTACCGATTTCACGGCAAAGCGTCTTATGGTAAAGGTATTTGACAAGGGCGAATGTGTATATGAATCCCCCACCGCCACAGAGATTCGGGGCTATTGTGCAGCCCAGCTTGAAACACTGTGGGACGAGGTAAAGCGCTTTGAAAATCCCCACACCTATTATGTAGATCTGTCAAAGCAGCTCTGGGAAAAGAAAAACGAGCTTCTCAGCAGCATGAACTGACACGATTTTATGAAAAAAGCTTACGGCAATTGTGCTTTGCAAATCGCCGTAAGCTTTTCTTTTTATTCAAGCTCCCCGATATCCTCCGACTCCAGCAGCCCGCAGCAGCCTCTGTAAATATCATTATAAGCCGTGGAAAAATCGCCGCTGTACCAAGGGTCGCTCACATCTCCCCCCGAAGCATATTCAAGAAGCTTTCTAATCTTTTTGTGGGGGTCGCCGCCCAAAATCCTGTTCATATTGCGGATATTTGCGCTGTCCATTCCGATAAAAAGATCGTATTTCTCATAATCGGATAAGGCAAGCTGAACGGCAGTCTTGCCTGAGCAGGATATGCCATGAGCGGCAAGCTCTCTTCGTGCGGGAGGATAAACGGGATTGCCTATCTCCTCCGTGCTTGTGGCACAGGAGCGGATAAGAAAATCCTCGGCTCTGCCCTGCTTTTTCACCATATCCTTTAAAATAAATTCCGCCATGGGAGAGCGGCAGATATTGCCGTGGCAGACAAACATAATTCTTATCATCTTTTCACTCCATATCTATTATTACTTTTCTTTTACGCAGGCGTTGACCGTGACCATCTCCACATCGGAATAATGTGCGTGGTGCAGCAGTATCTCAATTTTTACAAAAAAGCTCACCGCCCCAAGAACAGCTGCTGTCCCAAGCAAAAGAACTAACGGTGCAAGCATCATGAAGCCTTTCTTTTCCTTCCGATCAGATAAATGACAACGCAGGCAGCCACAAGCAGCACCGTCGAAACAGCAGTACCCTCAACACCGAAAACAGGGTCATAAGCAAAGCTCACCGTACCCTCGCCGCCGAGCTTCATAACAGAATATGACGATGCCATTCCGCTGTTGGGCAGACCGAAAATAATGTTCTGATTAAAGTTCCATGCGGTGTGTAAAGCCATTACGCACCATATGCTGTCAAAATAATAAACTATCAGGGAGCAGAGCAAGCCGATGATAAAAATATTCAGCAGTGCAAAGAAGGTAATACCGTCATTGAAAATATGTATAACAGAGAAAAACAGCGCATTTCCGATAATGGCAGGCCATGGGCTTGTGAAAGTATTTTTCAGTCTGTCATAAAGAAATCCTCTTGTTATTATCTCCTCGGCAGAGGACTGAATGAATACGCAGATAAATATCAGAATGAAGGAAACAGGTCTGAAGCTGTCAAAGGAAAGGGAGATATCCTTGTGAAGTATTGCCGCAAGTATACAGCCGCTGTTCATGGCAAAACCGAGGAGCAGACCAATAAACAGCATTTTAATGCTGTTGCCCTTCATGCCCTTCCACATAGCCGATTTAAGATGGCTGTCCTTTTTTGAGATAGTAAACCAGACAAAAGCGGTTATCCAGATCCCGATAAAAACAAAATAAGCTATTCCCGCAGATATTGCTCCGGACACTGCTTCGTTTTCATAATTTATCAAAGCAAAGGGAAGAACTATGGCAATAGCGCCAAGAATCTGACCGATAATTATCAGCAGATAAGCGCACAGGCAGGAATCGAGTACCTGTATTACTTTGTTTGGTTTTTTAGGGGGAGCGTCAATGACCTCAGGCTCATCTGTGACCTCCATGACCTCGGCAGTATTTTCGGTTTTTTCTGTTTTTTCAATGTTATTGTTTTCCATTTTGTCCCTCCATGATCAGCTGTAAAAATGGGCGGCTTTATGCCGCCTCAGCGTGTCAAAAAACAAAATCCATTCAAACAAACACAAGGTAAAAGTTTCGTCCACCTTTTCCAAAGGTGGCGGGGGTCAAGGGGGCAGAGCCACCTTGTCGCCGTCCGCAGACGGCGAAATCCCCTTTATGCTTCAAGAACGGAGCAA
>CAMAIG010000215.1 GCA_945835085.1 uncultured Ruminococcus sp.
GTTTGTGAAATCTGTACAAGAATGTACAGTGCATTTTTTATTCAAAGAGCATATTACAATTTTTCGGAAAAAGCTGCATAATAATAGTATAGGTCACCTCTAAAAACCACCGGCTAAAGCCTTAGCACCTCATATGCTTGCATATTTTCCGTCATATTACACAGAAATTTCTTGACAGGCGGCAGCCTGCCTGCGAAATTTCTGTGCAATCTGACGAAAAATCTGACTGCGCAATATGCGCACCAGATTTAATCAGTGATTCCCTAGGTTTATCTTTGATATTATTTTAGCACACCGGGTTTAAAAAGTCAACAAGCCCAAAAGCCTTCTTGACCTTTTCGGAAAAGAGTGGTATAATATGTATAAATTCTGACAGGAGGCTTGTTATTTATGAAAGCTGATTTTGAATATATCTGGACCGATAAAAAAAGGACTTTGTTCGGACTTCCCATTTCATTCACAAGATATTTTCTGACGGACAGAAAATTCATTACCCGCAGAGGTTTTTTCACTATTGAAGAGGATGAATTTGATTTGTACCGTGTTATTGATAAAAAGCTCGTTCTTCCCTTCGGGCAGAGAATGTTCGGCTGCGGAACTGTTGTGATAAACGTTAAGGACACAGATACCCCCGTTAAGGAGGTTTGCTCTATCAAAAAGCCAAGAGAATTTATGAAGCTGCTTGATGAACAGGTGGATATTCTCCGTGACACATACAATATCCGAGGAAGAGATATGATCTCGGGTCCCGGTCATATGCATAATGAAGACTGTACCTTTGAGGACGATAATAATGCTTGAGTTCATCACTGAAAAAACAAGCTCATGGGAATTTCTGAAAAATACAGAGCTTCCCATTTTCATTTACGGAATGGGTGACGGTGCCGAAAAAATACTGAAGCAGTTTGAAAATTTCGGCATACCCACCGCAGGATTTTTCGCAAGCGATGAATTTGTAAGAGGTCACAGCTTCAAAGGACATCTTGTACATTCCCTATCCCAGATAGAAGCACTGATAGATGATTTTGTTATTGTCCTTGCGTTTGGTGCAGGATATGAGAGCCTTTACAGGAGAATAACAGACATTGCAAAAAAGCATATCCTTATTGCTCCCGACGTGCCTGTTGTCGGCGGAGGGCTTTTTACCTATGAATATTGCCTTGAAAATGCTCAGAAGCTTCAAAAGGTCTATGATCTGCTGGCTGATGATCTTTCAAAGCAGACCTTTGCGGATATTGTTAATTTCAGGATTAGCGGAAAGATAGAATATCTTGACCGCTGCACCTGTGACAAGGCTCATATCTGGAATGACATTCTGAAGCCCGGAGATAATGAAGAATATATTGATATGGGCGCCTATAATGGTGACACTGCAATTGAATTTGCACAGATAACAGGCGGAAAATACAAGGCTATCCATGCACTTGAACCCGATACGAGGAATTTCAGAAAGCTCGGAAAGAACACCGAAGGACTGAAAAATATCAATATTTTCAACGCCGCTGCATGGAATGAGGACACCATGCTTGATTTTTCCGACCGCTCGGGAAGAAACTCGAAAATCACCGACAGCACGGGAATTAAGCTTAAACAGGTTGCAGCACTTCGGGGCGACAGCATTTCCGAAAATGCCACATACATCAAAATGGACGTTGAAGGAGCGGAAATGCAGGCTATCGAAGGCTGTGCCGCATCTATCGGAAACGGCTGCAAGCTGAATATTGCCTTGTATCATAGGACGGAGGATATTTTTGAGATCCCCCTTAGGATTCATGAGCTGAACCCTCGTCTGAAGCTTTATATCAGACATCTTATGTATATCCCTGCCTGGGAAACTAACCTTTACTGCACATTATAAGGGTACAGCTATGGAAAAGAGAAAGAACACCCTTCTGAAAATTCTGATAGGGATAATAATTCTTATGGGTATTATTATCATTTTGATAGGGATAAAGTGCGGTGAACACGCCCACTCCGTAACTCCTGTTTTTAACGGGAGCGGGTTTGAGTATGGCACGGAAAAGTACGATCTGCCAATGTATATAGCCCTTGCAGCAGAAGTGACCGCAGGAATTGCCGCAATAGCTGCAATTGCTTTATGCAAAGGCTGCAAGCTGTCGGGAAAGTTGCTGCGGGTCGCTTTATTTGTCATTTTTCTGGCGGTACATATTTTTGCTTCTTTATGCATATCGGCACTGTTTGCGACATCAGGACATGAAAGCTGGGTGAGTAACTATTGTCCCGAATATTATATTGTTTCCGACAGAGATAATACCGTTAAGCTCCTTTTTGAAGAAGGCAGCTATTTATTTGACGGACGCACGAATGTTTATTGCCTTGATAATGATATGCGTGCATATGAAATAGGTTCCTTTTCCACAGATGATGTTGCTGTTATGAACGGGAACTATGATGTTATCCGCACGGGAAATAAAATTTCCTTTGAATATAACTGCGGAACTTCCGACAAAAACGGTGATCCTGTTATGAGAACTGCTGAAATGGAGCTTCCTGTATTTTCATAGCGCACGTTCTGTCCGTCACTCGTGTACAGTTGTGTACAAAGTGAAAACAATTTGACGGATTTTTATAAAACACTTGCAAATGGTCGAAAAATACGTTATTATATATAAGTGGGTCTGCGCAGTGCTGCAGATGCACTTTTTGGAAGATTTTTTTGAAAGGGAGAATTAACCATGTCATTACAGAATATGACCAAGACAGAGCTTTCCGCATTCAGAGATGAAGCAAAAAAGCAGTATGAGGATTTTAAGGCACTGGGACTGAAGCTTGATATGTCAAGAGGAAAGCCCTGCAAGGAGCAGCTTGACCTCAGTCTGCCTATGGCTGACATTCTCAACAGTTCCTCTTCTTATATTGACGCTGATGGAATAGATGTCAGAAACTACGGCTTCCTCACAGGTATTTCCGAAGCAAAGCAGCTTTTTGCCGATCTTCTCGGCGTTGACCCTTCCATGGTAATTGTAGGCGGCAACTCCAGCCTTACACTTATGTACGACAGCGTTGCAAGAGCAATGCAGTTCGGTGTTTACGGAAGCGAAAAGCCCTGGTGCAAGTATGACAAGGTGAAGTTCCTTTGCCCTGTTCCCGGATATGACCGTCATTTCGGCGTTACAGAAACCTTCGGCGTTGAAATGATAAACATTCCCATGAGCCCCACAGGCCCCGATATGGACATGATCGAAAAGCTCGTTTCCGAGGACGAAACTATCAAGGGCATTTGGTGCGTACCTATGTACTCCAATCCCGATGGATATACTTATTCCGATGAAACAGTTAAGCGCTTTGCTGCTCTTAAGCCCGCAGCAAAGGATTTCAGGATATTCTGGGATAATGCTTACTGCGTACATCATCTCAAGGATGACCACGACAGCCTTCTTAACATTTTCGACGAGGCAAAGAAGTGCGGAAATGAAGACATGATATTTGAATTTGCTTCCACCTCCAAGATCACATTCCCCGGTGCAGGCGTGGCAGTTCTGGTGGCTTCCGAAAACAACGTTCAGCAGATAACAAAGCTTCTCGGTATGCAGAATATCAGCTACGATAAGGTAAATCAGCTCCGTCATGTAAGATACTTCAAAAATGCAGACGGCGTAAGAGCTTATATGGAAAAGCACAAGGCTATCCTTGCTCCTAAGTTTGATATGGTTATTGATATCCTTACAAAGCAGCTGGGCGGTCTTGATATACTTACATGGAACGTTCCCAAGGGCGGCTACTTTATTTCCGTTAACACACTGAACGGCTGTGCAAAGGAGGTTGCACGTCTTTGCAAGGAAGGCGGCGTTGTTCTTACAGGTGCCGGTGCAACATATCCTTACAAGAAGGACCCCGATGATAAGAATATTCGTCTTTCACCCTCTTATCCTTCTCTTGACGATCTTGCAAAGGCTATGGAGCTTTTCTGCATCTGCGTTAAGCTTGCTTCCGCCGAAAAGCTTCTTGCTGAGTAAATTTCATAAAAATTCACAACGGGGCTGTTGCACGCCCCCAATAAAAAATAAGCACCAAAGCAGGAAAAAACATTC
>CAMAIG010000216.1 GCA_945835085.1 uncultured Ruminococcus sp.
TTGGATTTGTGGGTATATCATACCCTTATTTCTCTCCCGTTCGGTGTTGCAGCATCGGACGGGAGTTTTTATTATACTGACTGACCTTGCTTCATTTTCATAGATACTCTATACTGTTCTGCGTCTGGAATGTCAACAAACTCGACTGTTTTGTCATAATTTGCTTTGACTACCGCCTTAATTTCATCGAGAGTTACATTAAAAAATTCTCGTCTCTGATTGACTATATTAACCTTTTTATCTTCAAATGCCTTATGTAATGCAGCTTCCAGAGCAGGCGCATCATCCGTAAAAATCATTGCATGCACATCAAAGTCAAACGGAACAGAAGCATCGCCAAGCTCATCCACACGTTCCATCGGGTCAAGTCGGCGTGTCATTCCGATTTTATATACATTTTCTCCAAAAGCGCCTATATTGGAAATAACATATACATAACCAGCACGCTTGTTAGCCTCTCTGTAATCAACATCTTTTATTGATTTATCAATTTCTTCTGCTTTAGTTTCAAGCTCCTGCTTCTTCTGCAACAAGTCTTGATTTTCCGGGTCATTAGACAACTGCAGATTTAACTTTGCAAGAGCATTAAGATAATGTGCCTGTTCTTTCTCAAGTTTTTTGCGTTCCTCTTCGATTTCCTTCTGTAATTTAGCTTCCTCTCGCATTTGCGCTTTCAAAGCCTTTTGTTCTTCTTTTTCCTCTTGTTTTTTCTGGGCGTACTCAAAAGCAAGAGTAAGTTCTTCTATTTTCAAATTCTTATATCCATTGGTAATAGACACAGACATTATTCTTCCAAGTTTGCTTATTGCTTCG
Source organism: uncultured Ruminococcus sp. (assembly GCA_945835085.1). Lineage (GTDB taxonomy): Bacteria > Bacillota > Clostridia > Oscillospirales > Ruminococcaceae > Huintestinicola. Next base: position 814 of record CAMAIG010000216.1, read on the forward strand.
CAAGATTTATTTATACGTTCGATAGAGGCTTCATAATTATTATATTTAACTTTGCCTATCAAATCATCACATTCATTGTTAAATGCTCTTAACAGAAGTTTCTGCATATCTGATACCATTTTGTTGCCCTCAGATTTGCTTCCGTTAACAGTCCACCCAGAATTTCCTGTTACCGCTGTTTTATTTTTTATCATTTGTTTTTGAGAATTCCTTATGTAATCAAGCTTGGCTTTATAATCTTCACTTCTTTGGAGATCATACCTTGGTTTATATAATCCAAAGGATTGTATAAGTATTTCATCATCTAATGTGACTATTTCTTTATTTTTTTCTAATATGCTGTTATCAAGGCGTGCAATTTCTGCGTTTTGAATATTAATTTTCTGGGTATTATTTAATAATACTTTCTCTTGATCTGCAATTTTATGATTTAAGTCTATTAAATTAGACATTTCAGGCGTAAGCAAGGCTTCTAATTCAGCAATGCGATCCTTTAGCTGTTGATTTTCTTTTGCTTTGAATAAATCTCCAAATCCCATAGCGCGCTCTTCTTTCATGTTTATTTCGTTTTTCGTGTATGCCCGTATTTTTTATGTGGGAATATCAAAATAAACCCACATAGCAAACTTAATCATTTCTTCGGTGATACCAAAATATTCGGCAAGCTGCCACACCTCGGTATTACCATTTTCAATTGCTTTTTTCATCTCGTTCTTCGGGGCGAGCTTTTTTATTGCCCATTTGTTCGCCCGATATTCCATGCGGCTGCGGAGTTCAAGGCTGTTTTCGGTATAAAATGCTCCTGTTTCGCAATGCCCTATCTCATGCGCAGTGCAAACCATAAGTGCAGGTGTGCTGTCTATCTGAGAATAATCGAAAATCACGGTGCAATCGCCTTCATCACACACAGCCATTGACGGGGAGCTGTGGAGCTTGCCGCTGAGCATAAGGATGTCGTCTTGTTCGGCAATATCACATAATTCTTCGTAGGTAGTCATTTACTGACCCTCTTTCTTTTTCTCCTCTCTCATTCTTCTGGCTATTTCAGCGTATTTGCGAACGTCGTTGAGGACTTCTTCGTCTACGTCTGCTGTCCCGAAAAGAGCGAAAGAGAGCTTTTCGTTGTTGCTTGGATCTTCTTTACCTACAAGATAATCAACCGAAACTCCGAGAAATTCGGCTATTTGTGGAAGATATTTTTTATACGATGTATTATCGCCGTTCTTCCAGTTGGTAAAGGCATTTTTACTTATCCCCAAATAATCTGTTAAGTCTTTTTGCTTTTTATGTTGTTCTTTTAATAACACACAAATATTATCTAAAATACACATTTTATTCACTTCCATTTTGTTCAAAGATACAAAAGTGTATATTTTCGGTGTTTATGTATTGACAGTACCGATTTTGTGTGTTATCATATATTTTGTAAGGAAAACATAACACACAAGCAATACAAAACCAAACTATAATCAACGGCTAATTGATTATAGCTGTGAGTACACACTATATTTGTTTCGACACTTATATAGTACATTTTTTATTTGCTTTTGTCAAGGTTTCCAAACAAAAATCAACATATTTTACAAACTTACACGGGAGGAGGTGTTCAATATATACAAGTTGTTTATTGCTGAAGTAAAAAAGCAGTTGTCGATAAGGGGCTGGAAATACGCAGACCTTTCCAAGGCAACGGGATATACTGTCGGTACCATTGAGGCATTCATGTGCGGTGCCCGTGAAAGTGAGCGCATGGCAGACTGCATCGCAAAGGCGCTTGGTATCGAGAGATAAGAAAGTGAGGTGAGAAAAATGAATGAATCTGTAAAACCGCGGGATATATACGATGACATCGTTTATAACGAACTTATAGATGCCTCGTGCGTTCTGGAGCAAATAAAATCTGCGGCAATTTCTGCAAATTATTATATCAATAATGCAGAGCCACCGACAAAAAAAGATTCTGCTGCCGGTATCGTTTCTGATATGCTTGGCATCATAAAAGTTCTTTCGGAGACAGCTTCGGACAAGCTGGACATTATCGATAAAAAACTTGCTAAATATGTTGTGCAGGATAAATGGGAGGAGTGAATATTATGTCAGAAATCAAAATCCCCGAAATTGAAGGCAGAGAACCGGACACGGTTACATACGCCCAGGACGGCAGACGCATCGAGATCTACGGCAAGCCGTCCGCAGAAGCCTGTGCGGAGGTGCTGTTCCGCATAATCAAGAAAAGAACCGAGGAGATGGAAAAATGCGTGAAATCGTGATGATCATTATGCTTTGCTGCCTTATAGGCTGCCTTCTGCTGCAGATAGCGGCAAACATACAGCTGTGCTTCGGAGAGGATGACGAGGATGACGACGAAGATTGAAATAGGTGCTCCGGCAAAGCGTGCGCTTAACGCAAATGAACGTCAAGTCTTGGAATACCTGAAACAAGGAATGACACCTACGGATATATGCCGCAAGATGAGGATATGTTTCAAATCAAGCTGGATGTATAACGTACATGACGTTCCAACGCTTACATATCAGAGCATTATATGCAGCATAAGAGAAAAAGGCTGGGATATTCCGGGTGAAGAAAACCTAAACAGAAAGGAAAATGAAGAAATGGCAGTAATGATAACTACCGAGAAGATCGAGGAGATAAAGAAGCTCCGTGCCGAGGGTATGAGCATCAAGCGGATCGAAGCAAAAACAGGCATATCGCACGGCACGATCATCAAGTACACAAAAAAAGAGCCTGAAACGGCGGCAACCGAAACAGGCTCTAAGCAGGAAATTGGTGTAGACATTCCTGCTGATATTATACCCGAAGCCGAGGAAAATGTCAAGCCTGTAATTTCCCAGGTGATTCCGCAGGCAGTTATTGAAGCGTGTTGGGGAAGGAAGGCAGAGCTTGAGGATCAGATTGCTCAGGAGCAAGCAGTTATTGACGATTGGAAAAGGCAGATAGCAGAGATAGACGATTTTCTTGAACTTGCTAAGCTTTGCAATCCTATGGGAGGTACGTTATGAACACAGCAGGAAAAACTTATCTGGATATTTTAAAAGAGCACTATCCGAATGTGGTTTTAAACGAGCTTTACGGTTATTGTCCTGCAGGATTTTTTAAATACGGAATGGATATGCACCATCCCGACTGCTCAGCACAATGTGACGAATGCTGGCTCTGTACGGCTGACAGCGAATGGTGTGAAA
>CAMAIG010000217.1 GCA_945835085.1 uncultured Ruminococcus sp.
ATAGCGTTGCTTTAAGGCGGTTTTGCTTCTATTGTCCCATTGTCCGTACTTTTTATATGTTTCTGTGTAAATTTTTATACAGATGATTTGGTATTATGACAATGGAGAATATTTTAGATGGATAACGGAGTGAGGAAAATGAAAGCATATATACAAACAGATAGCAATGGAATACCTGATTATGATCATTTCAACGCATATCATGGATTTTCACAGATGGGCTTTGAAACAATATTTTTTAATACATATGAGCAGATAAACAAGTCCGAAAAACAGGACATCATAGTTGGCTTTTCCGGTCCTGTTAAGGTACGGCTAAGAGATTTCGGTATAGAGATACCAAATATTGATTATCCTGAGTCTATTCAGAAATACCTTGGAAGAAATATAAGAAAAACAACATTGAACACTATTAGCAATAAACCTGAAATGTGGAATACTTTTATCAAGCCAATCAATAATAAGAGTTTTTCGGGGCGTGTAGTCAGAAGTGCTCATGATCTTATAGGCTGTTCCTGTGAGGGTGAAGATCAGGAAGTGTATATAAGCGAACTGCTTGATTTTGTTTCGGAATATCGTGTTTTTGTGAGGTATGGTCAGATACTTGATATGAGGCACTATCATGGCAGGTGGGATATTTTTCCCAATGCCGAGATCATTAAAAATTGTATCAAGGATTATTACGATGCTCCAAATGCCTATGCTATTGATTTCGGAGTGACTTCTGATGGAGGAACGTACCTTATAGAAGTAAATGCTTCCGGGTCAATAGGCTCTTACGGTTTGGAGCCTATTGTATATGCAAAATTTATGTCCGCCAGATGGTCAGAGCTGACAGGTACACAAGATGAATGTGCGTTTGATATTTTATAAAGAAAAGGTGATAATATGCTCCCCGAAGGATTATACGAACAGGTAATTTCAAAAGCACTTGATAAAAAACTCAGCGAGGATAATGGAATAAAGTATGATGCTGCGCCTATCGACAATGCGGAAGCGCCGTCTATACTCTCAAAATATATTGCCGAGATCGTCGAAAAGGGACTTATGCAGGTGCAGGGTGATGACATTTCGGGACAGCTTACCCTTGCAAATAAAATCATTTCTGCTATAACAGAGGCAACAGGTGATGATGAATTTGACGGCAGCAGTGTTGAGGAAAAAGCACAGCAGCTGCTTGCGGTTGTGAAGAAGCAGAATAATATTGTTTCTGTTACCGACAAAATAGACATTCCCCGTCCCGAGACGTCGCTTGTTGCAAGCTCACTTTTCACAGGCTCGCTTAACGAACCCAGCATGATGACCGAGCTGAAAAAGGAAATTTGTTCCGCCGACAGGGTTGATATGCTTGTTTCCTTTATCAAGTGGAGCGGTCTGCGGCTTATCATAAATGAACTGAACGATTTTACAATGAGGGGCGGAAAGCTGCGTATTATCACAACTTCATATATGGGTGCGACAGATGTAAAGGCGGTTGAGGAACTGCGTAAGCTGCCCAATACAGAGATAAAGATCTCATATGATACCAAACGCACAAGGCTTCATGCAAAGTCCTATGTTTTTTACAGAAATACGGGCTTTACAACGGCATATATCGGTTCATCAAATCTTTCAAATGCGGCTATTTCCAGCGGTCTTGAATGGAATCTGAAAATTACCGCACACGATCAGCCCGATACCATAAAAAAGATAAACGCTACCTTTGACAGCTATTGGAACAGTGCAGAATTTTCCGACTATTCCGAAAATGATGTTGATAAGCTTGTCGAGGCTTTATCTGCGGAAAAGTATAGCTTTACCGACAATGACAGCTATTCCTTTGACATAAATCCATACCCGTATCAGCAGGAAATTTTGGACAGCTTACAGGCTGAACGCAAGATCAGGGGGCATTACAAAAATCTTGTTGTTGCCGCAACGGGTACGGGAAAAACCGTAATTTCTGCATTTGATTACAGAAGATATATAAAGAGCAATCCGCAGTCACCATGCAGATTGTTATTTGTTGCGCACCGTGAGGAAATTCTGCGGCAGAGTTTGAAATGCTTCCGTGGGGTTTTGCATGACGGGAATTTCGGTGAATTGTTTGTGGGCGGCAGCAAGCCTTCAAGTCTGGATAATCTTTTTGTGTCCGTGCAGACGCTTAATTCACGTTCGCTTACGGATATAACAACTCCCGATTATTATGATTTCATAATTGTGGACGAGTTTCATCATGCGTCTGCGCCCACATATCAGAAGCTGCTTGAATACTACAAGCCGAAAATTCTTCTCGGTCTGACTGCAACTCCCGAACGTATGGACGGCAAGGATATCCTTGATTATTTCGACGGAAGAATTGCTGCGGAGATACGTCTGCCCGAAGCTATTGACAGAAAGCTGCTTTGTCCGTTTCAGTATTTCGGCGTGTCGGATAATGTTGATCTGTCCGATTTGAAATGGTCAAGAGGGGGATATGACAAGACTGCCCTTTCAAATGTTTACACGGGAAATGACCTGCGAACATTTCAGATACTTGACAGCGTAAGGAAATATGTTACCGACATCAATACTGTTACGGGAATAGGTTTCTGCGTTTCAAAGGCACATGCTGAATATATGGCAATGCGTTTTTCGGAAAATAACATTCCGTCCGCAAGCCTTACCTCCGACAGCAGCGACGAAGTGAGAAAAAGTGTTCAGAAGCAGCTTGTGAACGGCGAAATAAAGTTTATATTTACGGTTGACCTTTATAATGAGGGTGTGGATATTCCCGAAGTTAATACGATTCTTTTTCTTCGTCCAACAGAGAGCTTGACCGTATTTTTGCAGCAGCTGGGACGTGGTCTGCGTTTATCCGAGGGAAAGGATTGCCTGACAGTTCTTGATTTTATTGGACAGGCAAACAAAAAATACAACTTTGAGCAGAAATTTGCGGCGTTGCTTGCCAACACAAACAAGAGTGTGCAGAGTGAGATAAAGAACGGTTTCATCTCCCTTCCCAAGGGCTGTTATTTACAGCTTGAAAAGAAGGCGAAGGAGTATGTTCTTGAAAATATAAAGCGTGCTATCGGCAATAAAAATGCTATTGTTTCCCGAATTGCAACGTTTACCGAGGACAGTGGACTAACGCTTACTCTTGCAAATTTCCTTGAATATTACCGCCTTGATATCAGTGCAATTTACAGTACGAAATCCAGCTTTGCACGTCTTTCAAGGGTTGAGTTCAACGAAGAAATTGAAGATGTAATGACTAAGGCATTTGCGAGAATTTGTGCAATAGATTCCCGAAGATGGATAGAATTTCTTATAGAATATCTGCCGAAAATATCAAATTATTCACTTTCCGATTTTGATGAATGTCAGGTGCGAATGCTGCAAATGATGCAGTTTACCATATGGCAGAAATCGTATGAGGACTGCGGATTTTCCGATTTGCTTGAAGGCTTCAGGCAGCTTGAAAGGTCGCCTGTAATGCTTGGTGAGATGCTTGATATTCTGCGGTATAATTATGACAGGATCGACTTTATTGATTCGCCTGTTGATATGGGATTTGACTGTCCCCTTGATCTGCACTGCACATACACCCGTGACCAGATACTTGTGGCGCTTGATTTTATGAAGCCGAATACTGTTCGTGAGGGAACGAAGTATCTTCATGAAAAGCAGCTTGATGTGCATTTCGTTACACTGAATAAGGCTGAAAAGGATTATTCTCCCACAACAATGTATAATGATTATTCCATAAATGAAGTGCTTTTCCATTGGCAGAGTCAGAGTACGACTTCCGATTCAAGTGCAACGGGACAGCGTTATATCAATCACAGAAAAACAGGGGACAGGGAGCTGATTTTCGTTCGTGAGTATAAGAACAACAAGCTTGGTGCAGCACCATACACGTTCCTCGGGATCGCTGATTATGTTAGACACGAAGGCTCTAAGCCTATGAATGTTGTGTGGAAGCTGCGGGAGCCTATTCCTGCTAAGTATATTAAGAAGACTAATAAGTTGGTGGTGT
>CAMAIG010000218.1 GCA_945835085.1 uncultured Ruminococcus sp.
AAATGAGCTGCCTGCTCTCCTGCGGATATCAGTGTAACGCCCTCGCCCATATATTCCGCAATAGCGTCCCTCAGATGGGGATAATGAGTGCAGCCCATGATAAGAGTGTCAACACCCTCATTGCGGACGGGCTTCAGATATCTCTCAACCATTGTTTTCACAACGATATCGTCCTTATCCGTCATGCCCGCCTCCACAAGGGGGACAAACAGTGTGCAGGCGCTGCCGATGACCGCAGCGTCGGGTCTGATGTTTCGGATAGCCTTTCCATAGGCTCCCGAGCGGATTGTGGCGCTTGTGCCGATAACGCCTATCCTGCCGTTTCGTGTGGCGGCACAGGCAGCCTGAACAGCGGGAATTACAACTCCCGTAAAGGGCACATCTCCCGCAAAATCCTTCTGCTGTCCCACCACTGAGGAAACCGTTCCGCAGGCGGCGATTATCATTTTAACGTCGTGGCGCTTGATAAATTCAACATCCTGTCTTGCGTATTCGAGGATAGTTTCCTTGCTTCTTGTGCCGTAGGGGATACGGGCGGTGTCGCCGAAATATATCACGTTTTCATTGGGCATGAGCTTCATTATCTCACGGACGCAGGTAAGCCCCCCAAGACCCGAATCAAAAACGCCGATGGCCTTTTCGCTGCTATTGTAGGATAGATCTGCCATTTATCAATTACCCTTTCTGTGTAGGCTGTCAGTTTCTCTCATAAGCGAGCTTGATGAGCCTGTCAAGCAGATCGCCGTAAGGTATTCCGAGATTTTCCATAAGCTTGGGGTACATACTGATGGCGGTAAATCCCGGCATTGTGTTAAGCTCATTGAGATAGACCTTTCCGTTTTCCGCAAGGAAAAAGTCAACTCGGGAAAGTCCGAAGCAGCCGAGAGCGGTAAATGCCTTTACAGCAGTATCCCTTATCTCAATGGAAGCCTCCTTGGGGATATCTGCGGGGATATTAAGCCCCGATGTACCCAGTATGTATTTAGCGTCATAGTCATAGAAATCGTTGCAGGAGAGAATCTCGCCCACCTCGGAGGCAAAGGGATTGTCCGTGCCGAGGACAGCACATTCAAGCTCTCTGCCCTTGATAAATTCCTCAACGATGACCTTTTTATCGTGGGTGAATGCAAGCTTTATAGCGTTTTTCAGGTCCTCAAAGCAGGAAGCCTTGTTGACGCCCACAGATGAACCGCTGCAGGCAGGCTTTACAAAAAGCGGATAGGAAAGCTCATTTGCAATGCTCTCACAGATATCATCGAGATTATTAAGCTCGCTCTGCTTTACTGTGCGGTAGCGTGCCATTCTGACGCCGCTGTGCTCCAGGACCTTGTGAGCAAATTCCTTGTCCATGCAGGCAGCGGAAGCAAAGCAGCCGCAGCCCACATAGGGAATGCCCGCCATATCGAGAAGACCCTGGATAGTGCCGTCCTCGCCGTATTTACCGTGAAGCACGGGGAACACCACATCCACCTTTACCATAGTCATGCGGTTGTCCTCTATCTTCATGATGCCGCGGTAAAGGGGATCGGGAAGAATTGCTGCGGGAACGCAGTCGGGATCGTTTTCCCAGGAATCGTTCTTTATGCAGACAGGATCTCCCGGGTAGAAGAACCATCTTCCCTTTTTGGTGATGCCTATCTGAATGATCTCATACTTGTCCTTGTCAAGATGAGAAATAACATTTGCAGCCGAGATCAGGGAAATGTCATGCTCGTTGGACATTCCTCCGAAAATAACCGCAACTCTTGTTTTTGCCATTAAAGGTCATTCCTTTCGTGCGCTGAGAAAGCGCTTTCAATACTGATATATATTCGGAAACCGGGCTCATTATTCCCTTGTTGCTTTATTTATCATGCCTCTTATTTCCGAAGAGGTAAAGACGTATTTCTTTCCGCAGAAATGGCAGCATACCTCAGCATTATCCTGCTCTGCAGCCATAGCCTCAAGCTCCTGTCTGCCGATGGAGATCACAGCCTTTTCGACTCTTTCTCTTGAGCAGTCACAGCAAAATGACGCTTCCAGCCTGTCCATAACGTTGGGGTCAAGCCCCTCCAGCACCTTCATTGCCATATCCTCGGCGGTAATTCCCGAGGACAGCATCTGAGTTACACTTGGCAGGGAATTAACGTTCTTTTCAAGAATATCTATGCAGCTTTCGTCTGCAAAGGGGAGAAGCTGAACGAGATATCCTCCTGCCGCCTTAACGGTAAGGTCGGGATTAACAAGTACCCCCAGACCGCATACCGTGGGTATCTGCTCGGAAACCGCAAAATAGCTTGCGATATCCTCTGCCACCTCGCCCGATACAATGGGTATCTGACCCACATAAGGCTCCTTCAGACCGAGATCCTTGACAACTGAGAGAGTGCCGTTCTTTCCCACAGCTCCCGCAACGTCAAGCTTGCCGTACTGATTGAGAGGTATCTCCACAACGGGATTGCAGACATAGGATTTAACATTGCCGTAGCTGTCCGCAACGGCGATCATAGCGCCTGCGGGGCCGCCGCCGTTCATTCTTAGTGTAAGTGTGTCATTCTGACCCTTCAGTCCTATGCCCATGAGAGAAGCGCCGATAGTGAGCCTTCCCAGGGCTGCAGTAACGACCGCAGAGGTCTTGTGTATTCTTTCTATCTCCGCAACGATATCCGTAGCGTCAATGGCAGTTGCCACAACGGAAGCGTCATCGGAAATGGTTCTGACGATTTTTGCCATAAAATATACTTCCTTATAAGATTATAACGGCTTTCTTGCCGCAAAAACAAGCTTTTCGCTTGTGTCATGTGGTTTGTCGAGAGTATCGTAATCATAGACGGCGAGGATCTCCATGCCTGCCGCCCTCAGCTCTTTTTCGATAATAACCCTGTCAAAGGCTATCTCCGAAAGCTCGTCGCAATAGCGCCTGTAGCTGCCGTCCTCACCCTTTTCAAAGATATCGAGGGAAATATCCACACGGCAGTCGGGAGAATTTTCATCGAAGGAATTCTGCCATACGCAGTAGATATCGCCCAGGTCATAGACATAGGTGCTGTCTGCAAGGACATTCCTGTGCTTGTAGGGGGTATTGACGTCAAACAGAAAAAGCCCTCCCGGTTCGCAGAAAAGTGATACCCTTTCAAAGGTCTTTCTGATATCCCCGGTGCTTCCCAGATGATTAAGGCTGTCAAGTGCGCAAACGGTAACGTCAATGGTGCCGAACATATCAAGCTTTGTCATATCCTGACAAAGATACTGTATAGGCAGCCCGCTTTCAAACTTCTTATCGAGAGCGCAGCCAAGCATTTCCTCCGAAGCGTCGGTGCCGATGACGTCATAGCCGAGCCTTGCAAATTCCTCCGAAAGGCTGCCCGTTCCGCAGGCAAGGTCAAGAAGAATGCCCTTTTTTCCTCCGTGAAGGGTCACGAGCCTGTCAAAATACTCCGCCCGCTTTTTGTAGTCAATGTTATAGGTGAGCTTGTCGTAAAAATAAGCGAAATCACGATATCCGCCCAAATCACTCAGCTCCTTTTTCAGCTCCTGTGTTAACGCCTGTGATGTCGTCGGAGGTGGTGTCCTTCAGACGGGAGAATACGGTCTTGTAGCCGCTGCCGCTGTACTTGCTGTTGAGAGTTCTGTTAACACGGCTGATGGTAGCGGTGGAAGCGCCTGTGCTTGCAACAATGTTATTGTAGATCTTCTTTTCGGAGAGCATTTTCGCAACAAGCATTCTCTGGGAAAGCGCCTTCAGCTCCTGAGATGTGCAGAGATCGTCGAGAAAGGCAGCACATTCTTCCTTTGTTTCAAGGGAGAGGATAGCTTTGTAAAGGTAATCGAGGCTGACTTCATCAATTCTGTTTTCGTCCATATTCAAACAATCCTTTCGATTTAAATATACTAATAGCCATATATATCTATTTTAACACTCTAAAATATAAAAGTAAAGAGCTTTTTATCCTTTTTTATCAAATTGTAATAATTCGGCGCCGCAGACCTGTCGATTTTACTGCAAACTATTGAC
>CAMAIG010000219.1 GCA_945835085.1 uncultured Ruminococcus sp.
AGCAGGCGGATATCGTCAAGGCTAAGCTGTCCGAAATTTCAAGCGAATACAAATCCGCATACAAGGACATACAGTCGGACATAAGCAAATACAAGTCGGCGCTGATGTCGGTGGGCGATACATTTTCCGTGACGGAATCCGAAGACGAAAACGGAAATAAGACCAAGAAATACACCGTCAATGACGTTTCAAAGCGGCTTGAAAAAATGAAGAAATATCATAATTCGCTGCTTAAACTGCGTGATATGGACGCCTCGCCTGCACTGCTTACAGAGATAATCAACCTGGGCGCAGAAGACGGCGCATACATGGCGGAGCAGCTTGTCCGTGACAAGGATTTTGCTAATTTCAACGACCTGTATAAGCAGCTCGACGATGAAGCGCAGGCTATGGCAAATGAGTTTTATGCACCCGATATTCAAAAGCTGAACGACAATACCGCAGAACAGATCTTATCGGCTTACGGCGAGCTTCCTGCGGAATTCGGAGCCTTGGGCAGTGCTGCCGCAGAAGCTTTTTCAAAGGGCATGAGCGGCGATATTACCGAGGTCATAACGAACAGCATCGATAATTTTGGTGACGGCATAAAATCAGCCCTTGAAGGCATGAAATCAGATTACAATTTCCTTGACTTTCTGGAAAGCACCGATTATCAGAAAATAGGTCTTTCCGCAGGTCAGGATTTTTACAAGGGCTTTTCGGCAGGGTTAGGCGACATTGAAGCCGCCAGAAGTGCGATAAATGCAGGCGGTTCTTCGCTTGTTTCGGCTTCTGCCGTTTCTTCGGGCGTTGCATCTGCTTCGTCAGACAGCGGCGGCGATACCGTGCTTAACGCCAAAATATACACCACCGTTACACTTGACGGCGACAAGGTAGGGCAGGCGGTCACGGATTATCAATTCCGCAGGTCGCAGGAAGGAGGCACATAATGGCGGCATCACTTATCATCGGCGGCGTTGATGTATCGGCATACATCACTTCGCTTACGGTCAGCACATCACCATTCAGCAAGGACAGCGGCAATACAGATACACGTACTTTTACAAACTGGGACGGGCAGAAAATCGTTTACGGTCCCGGGGGAGCTGTCACCGAGGGTATAAAAACAACCATATCCGCTAAGTTGGGAAAAGTTCCCCACAAATACGCCGAAACCGTTGTTTCCGCCCTTAAATCGGACAGCATATCGGTAACATACACATCGCCTGTAAGCAGGTCGGGAACGTTTGAATGTGCTTCCTGTCAGACCGACTGCAACAAGTTCGCCGACACCTGGAATATCAGTGTAGCATTGGAAAGCAAAGCCGCCTCGGAGGGTTCTTCGGGCGGCTCTCTTTAGCTGGACTTTAAGTATCGGCGGTTCTCCGGTTGAGCATTTCGGAGATATGCGTATCTCATGGAGCGTAGGCGGATACGGCACGGCGGGAATTTGTTCGGTGCAGTTCGGGTTTTCCGTTCCTTCTGCGGAACACAATATCAACGGTTTTTCGGGCGGTGATACAGTTGAATTGACGGGTGCGGGCGGCAGTTATATATTCTATCTGCAGTCAAAGTCCGATGACGGAAACGGCAAGATCAATTTCGTATGCTTCGACAAGGCAAGCTTTACGGACTGTCCTTACCCCACCGAAAGCGCCGAGGAAGAGGAAACCACCGAAAGCACCGATTCTTCCGAAAAGGAAGAGGACAAAATATATCTTTCGGAAGTGCTTGACGTTATCGCTTCAACCTGTGGATATACAAGCTGCCTTATTGATGGCGATCTGCTTGACCTGCTGCCGAAGGTCTTCCCGTCGGCGCTCAAAAACAAGACCTGCCGAAATATTCTTGAAGATATCGCTTCTTCTCTTGTAGGCTATTGGGCTATGTATAACAAAATCTATCTGAGATTTTTCCCTTACGGTGCGGAGGAAACAGACGGTGCCGTATCTGTTTCGGAGCATACCGAAATCAGGGGTGCTTCGCATTTTCAGTATTCGGGACTTATTATGACAGGCAGCGGCGAACGATATGTATATGAAGGCGGCAGCGGCATTTCTGCCGATTACAGCATGCTTGAAATAAATACGGCTTATTCTTCGCAGGAGCTGTGCGAGGCTGTCGGAGGGCGCATTTCGAGCTATATATACACAGGCTGGACTTGTGACACCGCCGTTCTTCCGTCTGTTATTCTTCCGCCCGGTATTGTTTCTATGGCAGGCGGCGGAAGTCTGCGTGCAAACAGCTGCTCAATGGAGCTTGATTCTTCGGGCATCTTCGCTTCTATCGGTGCAAATATCCCCGATGAAGCGTGGCAGTACAAGGGAAAGGTGTACCGTGAGCTTGACAGCCGATTGAAAGTCGGCATGAATTACGGCAATATCAAGGTGACGAATAAGGGCTTGAAGCTTGTGTACGTCAACGAAAACAAGGAGTGATGTCACATGAATGAAGAATACGGCTTTGCGGTGCAGAAAGGCGGGCTTGCAAGCTATGAGAGCGTGCTGCGCAGCGGAAAGGCTATAGCCTCCGCAGAGCGTGATCTATCCGTTGAAGAAAGCGGCAGGGGCAAGGTGACTATCACCTATGCGGACGGCTGCAAATATGTGCTGGAGTGCGACAGGGAAGAAACCGACGAGAAGATCACGCTGACTAACATCACCGAAACATGGTACAACGGCATGGAAACTATCATGCTTACGGGAGGTACATAATGCTTGATACTGCGAGAAGCTTTGCGATACGCTGGCTGCTGGAGCCTATGAAAAAGCCAAAAAAGCATGTGATAAAAATGCTGACTGCATGGATAGATGCACCGAACAACGAAGATTTTCACATCGAGGACACTTTTCACGTTAAACTGCATGATGATAATTTTTATGATGACGGTACTGTATATTTAGTTGTTGATGATATCATTATCGGAAAGCAGAGTCCGAAAATTATCGGTATAAAAATTTATATCGATGATGAATATATCGGTGGATTCTGCAAGGTACAAATCATGCCCAATTGTACTCATATATACAATTCATCGACAGATGAAGATGATTATGATTATGAATATGACATATCCTGCATCTATGATTACGAATCTTCAATATCGCCTCCATACAACTGCGCTCAGAGCGCCGAGGTATACGGATATACGCAGATGACGGAAATAGATCCAGCCAAAAGAAAACAATATGCCGATATTGGCATAACAGACCCGCTTCCCGAAATGAATTACGGTTTGGGAAATACGGATTTGGGCGGCATATCCCATGTTACAAGCTGCGATGCTCTTACAACAGATTATTCCGCAATGGGCGTATTTGATTACAGATGCACCAATCAATGCGAGCTTATGGCATCCACTCTTGTGTCATGGGGAACTGTCAAGGCAGAGTATAAATACACCTGTAAAAAAACGTGGAATATCGTCAACACCGTGAGTAAATCTACCGGAGAAATCAACATAGGTCCGATAGAGATCAGTGAAGTTTCGACGGGAACAAGGGAAATTACATACGGATTTACAGACATTGCTCTGAAATACGCTCCCGACCTGGCTTCTGCCGATATACAGCTGATATATGATCCCAAAACGGGCAGGGTAAGAGACAGCATCGGCATGGGCGATTATATGCACTATGTCGATGGATTGACTGAGGAAAAGCTGAAGGAATTAACAACAAAAATCCGTGATACCGAAAATTATGAGGTTATCACGGGTATTGATGAAAACTGAAGGAGGAATTTTCATGGAAACAAAAACAGTAGCACAGGGACGTGACGGCTGCACTGTCACAGCAGCTTCGGAGGTGGTATTCCCTATCCGCAAGGACTATTACCACGTCCGCAATGACAGCGAAAATACCGTATATGCTTCGGTGTTTTCTGCTGAGCTTGACCCTGCCGAGGACGGTGTATATGCCGTTCCCGCAGGCGGAAATATCGCCATAAAGAGCCACGGCTCCGACAGGGTGTATGTTTCGGGCGGTGTCACGGTAATAGGCACAGGTTCGGCG